>JAAXQF010000057.1 GCA_012974435.1 Desulfuromonadales bacterium
GGCCAGATCTGCGCCCTTGGTAAAGACATCTTCCGGCTCGAGGTTGTTCTGCACCAGGAACATCGCCATGTCACCAACGATTTTGGACGACGGGGTGACCTTGATGACATCACCAAAGAGGTCGTTGACCTTGCGATACATTTCCTTGCACTCTTCCCAGCGATGACCAAGACCGAGGCCTTCGACCTGCGGCTTGTAATTGGAATACTGACCGCCGGGGATTTCGTGATGGTAGACCTGGGCAGTTCCGCTGCGCAGTTCAGATTCAAAGGGCTCGTAGTAGGTGCGCACGGTCTCCCAGTAGTTCGCCAACTGCTGCATCCCACCCTGATCCAGCTGCGGATCCCAGATGGAGCCTTCGAGAGTCGCGAGCAAAGCATTCATGTTTGGCTGGGCAGTCAGGCCCGACACAGACGAAAGTGCGACGTCGACAATATCAACTCCGGCCTGGGCTGCCATCAACAACATGGAGCCGCCATTGCTCGAAGTATCATGAGTGTGGAGATGAATCGGGATACCAATCTCGTTCTTCAAGGCCTTGACCAGTTTTTCTGCAGCAAACGGCTTGAGCAGTCCGGCCATATCTTTGATCGCCAGTATATGGGCGCCCATGTTCTCCAGCTCTTTAGCCAGATTAACGTAGTACTCCAGAGGGTACTTGTCGCGTTTGGGATCGAGAATGTCTCCGGTGTAACACATGGATGCTTCGCATACCGAATTGGTACGCTCGCGTACGGCCTCCATGGCCACCTGCATGCCCTTGGTCCAGTTCAGGGAGTCGAAGATCCGGAAAACATCGATACCGCTCTCTGCCGCCTTGACTGTGAACTCCTGAACCACGTTGTCAGGATAATTGGTATAGCCAACCGCGTTGGAACCGCGCAGCAGCATCTGAAAGAGGATATTGGGTACCTTTTTACGCAGACGTTCAAGACGCTCCCATGGATCCTCAGTCAAAAAACGCATGGCCACGTCGTAGGTCGCCCCACCCCACATTTCAAGTGAGAAAAGACCACCACCCAGGTGTGCGGTTGCTTCGGCGATCAGATCAAGGTCATGAGTCCGGAAACGTGTAGCCATCAACGACTGGTGTGCATCACGCCAGGTTGTGTCGGTTATCATCAACTGCCGGTTCTTGAGCGCCCATTCAGCCAGCCCTTCGGGGCCCTTGTCGAGCAGGATGTCGCGGGTTCCGCGTGGGTGTTGCTGGCCATATTCGACTTCCGGGATTTCCGGCTCGCGCAGGTCGGAGAAATTAAGGCGCTTCTCCGGCTTGATGCCCGGGTAACCATTGACCGTGGTGTGACCGATATAGCTGAGGATTTTACTGGCGCGGTCCTTTTTAATCGGTAGTTGAAAGACTTCAGGATGCTGATCCAGGAACGAGGTATCACAGCGGCCTTCGAGGAAGGTTGGATGCGTAATGACCTTCTCAAGGAAGCCGATATTAGTCTTAACACCACGGATACGGAACTCCTGCAAGGCACGATGCATTGTTCTGGAGGCATCTGGAAAAGTAAGCCCCCAGGTGGAGATCTTGACCAGCAGGGAATCATAATGGGGAGAGATGATCGCCCCGGCGTAACCGGCCGCAGCGTCAAGGCGCACCCCAAAACCAGCCGCCGTGCGATAAGCCTTGATCGTGCCGAAATCAGGAGCAAAGTTATTGGTTGGATCCTCAGTAGTGATCCGGCTCTGGATTGCATAACCACGCAGTTCGATATCTTTCTGGCTCTTGATGCCAAGCTCCGGGTCTGAGAGCTTATGGCCCTGAGCAATGCGAATCTGGGCCTGCACGAGGTTGCGCATGGTGACCAACTCTGTAACGGTATGCTCGACCTGAATGCGCGGGTTCACTTCAATGAAGAAGAAGTTGCCCTTCTTATCCATAAGGAACTCAACAGTACCGGCGTTGCGATAGCCAACGTGGTTGGCCAGAGCAAGAGCGTAGTCACAGACCTCTTTACGTTTCTTGTTGGTGAGATAAAGAGAGGGAGCAATCTCGATGACCTTCTGATGGCGACGCTGAATGGAACAGTCACGCTCATAGAAATGTACGATATTGCCGTGGTTATCACCGAGAATCTGTACTTCAACATGCTTTGGATTCTCAACAAACTTCTCCAGGAAGATAGTGGCGTCACCGAACGCCGCCTTGGCCTCCGAGGCTGCCGACTTGAGTCCCTCGAGAAGCTCTTTCTGATTCTGCGCAACGCGCATACCGCGACCGCCACCACCTGAACTCGCCTTGACGATAACCGGGTAACCGACAGTTTTGGCGAAGATCAACGCCTCTTCTTCGCTCTTGATCGGATCATCTGTTCCGGGGACAACAGGAACACCGGCATCCACGGCAACCTTACGACCGGAGATTTTATCTCCGACACGACGCTGGATTTCCGGAGTGGGACCAATGAAGACAATACCGGCACGCTCACATGCTTCAGCAAATTCAGCATTTTCAGAAAGGAAGCCGTAGCCCGGATGGATCGCATCGACATCCTTCTTTCGCGCCAGATCAATGATTTCGTCAATACTCAGATAAGCATCGACCGGGCTCTTGCCCTTGCCGATCTGGTAGGCCTCGTCAGCCTTGTAACGGTGCAGAGACAGCTTGTCTTCTTCTGAATAGATGGCCACCGTGTTGATACCAAGCTCCGTACATGCACGGAAAATCCGGATAGCAATTTCACCACGGTTTGCAGCCATAACCTTACGGAATTTTTTAATAGGCATATTGATCACACTCCTGAAGGGATTCAAGCACGAGCCATTTACGTAAACTAAAAAAATATAGCCGTGCTAAATATTTAGTATGAATAAAAATTTTCAATGAATTTGAACACTTACGTCATTCTCCGGTGGCGCAATCTAAGCAAAACGCAAGGGCGCATGTCAAGCAAAAAACCGTTCTATTTTCAAGCCTCTGAAATAACTGATAAAAAATACCTTGATTCGAAAGTCAGCTGTTTAGCGGCCATGACAACGGAAGACCTGACATACTTGTCAGGTTAGGGATAATAACCTGCCGAGCCAGACGTTGCCCTGCTCTTTTGAAAAACGGTTAATCATCAGGCATGCTCAAATATTCTTGCAAACCCTTAATCTCCATGATAGTTTACCAATAACGTCAAATTCATGACGCCCTTTCACAAGAGATCAGCAGAGGGAAAGCTTTAAAGATTATGAGCGATTCGGCAAAGATTCTCTTCATAGACGACGAAGCAGGCAGTCGAGAAAGTCTCACCCTGCTACTGGAACGCGAGAGTTATCGAGTAGACGCTGTCGCCGCAGGCGAAGATGCGCTGAGTTTACTCTCGGTAAAGAGCTATGATGTCATCATTACCGATCTTTTCCTGCCAGGCGTCAGCGGCATAGACATCCTCAAGCACGTCAAAGAGCACGCCATTCCCAGCAACGTCATCCTCATCACAGGCAATGCTTCAGCTGAAACAGCAGTCGAGGCGATGAAAGAAGGAGCCTTTGACTACATCACCAAGCCTCTCAACTTTGAGAAATTAAAAGTTCTGATCGCCAAGGCCGTCAAGCAGAGCAGACTGGTCGCTGAGAACCTTTATCTGCGCCAGCAATTGCGCGGCAAGTACAAGTTCGACAACATCATTGGCAACAGTCCAGCCATCCAGCCGGTCTTTTCCCGCATGGAGAAGATGCTCCATACGGACTCAACGGTTCTGATCCTCGGTGAGTCAGGGACAGGTAAAGAGCTGGTAGCGCGTGCTATCCATTTTAACGGCACGCGCAGAGGGAAACCTTTTATCGACATTAACTGTGGAGCCATCCCGGCAGACCTGCTGGAAAGCGAACTCTTCGGTCATGTCCGTGGTTCCTTCACCGGGGCTATCGCCGACAAGCCGGGGAAGTTCGAGGTCGCCAACAAGGGCACGATTTTTCTCGACGAGATTGGCACCATGCCTCTCCATCTGCAGATGAAGCTGCTGCGAGTCCTTCAGGAACAGGAGGTAGAGCGGGTCGGGTCTTCACGTAAAGTCAGGCTGGATGTCCGTGTCATTTCAGCAACCAACTCAGACCTTGAGGAACGTGTCAAATCTGGTGAGTTCCGGGAAGACCTTTACTACCGCCTGAACGTTATCCCAATCCTCCTGCCACCACTCCGGGATCGCCGAGAGGACATTCCTCTCCTGGCCAAGCATTTCCTGAAAAAAATATGTATTGATATGAACCGGCCACAATTGGATCTGACCACCGAGGCCATTCGTTCCCTGGAAAACTACGGTTGGCCGGGAAATGTTCGCGAGATGGAGAATGTCATCGAGCGCGCTATCGCCCTGACTGACAGTGTCGTGATCGGCCAAAAAGACCTCCCTTCAAGAATCAGCGGCAATGTGGAAGGGGCTGGCAACCTCCCGACCTTGCATATCCCCGAGGAAGGTCTCGACCTGGCAGAAACCGTAGGACAGGTCGAACGAACCTTAATCAAACAGGCGATGGAAAAATCGAGAAACATCAAGGCCCGCGCCGCCGCCCTGTTGAACCTTAATCGCACAACCCTGGTTGAAAAAATCAAACGTTACGATATGTAATTAGAGAGGGTTTTTATTCCGACAAAAATGCGGGAGATCTATTTAATCAACAATTCCGACGACTTTAAGTTAAGGAG
>JAAXQF010000222.1 GCA_012974435.1 Desulfuromonadales bacterium
CGGATTATCTAAGGATTTATGAGCCTCTTTATTTGAGTGCGAGTGTTATCGAATCAGTTGATGCGTTACGAGTAGTTTGAGCGTTAAGGCAGGTTCAATCAAAGAGATGTCTTTCTTGTTTATCCTCTCGCATTGCTTGGAGGGTGTCAGATTGGCCGAAATGTGAAACTTTCAGATACCCTGACAAATAATAAATGGCCACTCGGAGTTGATCCAGGTGGCCATAGTTTTGTGGATTAACGAGCCTCCTAAATGTCTCTATCAATAAGAAGCCGATTTTCGTCTCATAAGTCGTGATTTATGAGAAAGCCCCTGTAAACCTCCCTGTTTTAATACCAACTATTATGAGACAAACCCAGCTATTGGTTGACGGCTAAATACTCTTTCGGAGTGAGGTCGCCAAGCGAATCATACGGTCGGAGAAACATGATGTATTGAGGTTGATCAGGATTTAGCCTCGCGACAGTGTTTCTGACGGGAGTTCTGAAAATTGACGCTTATAATAACTGGCAAATCTCCCCATATGCCAGAATCCGAAGCGGCTGGCGACGTCATTAATCAGGGTTGTCTGCGAATGGGGTTTAATGAGTTCTTTCCTTACACCATTTAGTCGAATTGCCAATAGATACTGTTGTGGCGATACACCGTACCACTCTATAAAAATACGCCGCAGGGTGCGTTCGTTGATATGGAAGGTGCTGGAAAGTTCAGCCACAGAAAAAAGCTCAGGGTCTGTATCAGCAACGTAATCTTCTATATTCTTGACGATTTGGACATGTTTTTGAAAAGAGCGTGTCAAACTGCTCTCTTTTCCAAGGGCAAGTATGTCGAAGATATGATTCGCCAGTTCATCACGGAGTCTCTGCTGAAACTGTGGTTGAGCCATAAGTTGCGGACATTGATTCACCATAGAAAAGACATGTGTCACATAAGACCTCAAACCATTTAGTTCTGAAGCTATGACCTTCAGAACACCTCCCTGTTGTAGTTTGATGGCCAAAGCATGACTCTCTTCCTGATGCAGTTTCTCTTCAACTAGGTGCTCCGCAAGCGAAAGAGTATAGACATGAAATCCCTCAAGGTTCGTTGCGTGGAGCTCGCCGCCTTTTGGGAAGATAGCAAAGTTCTCCTTTGTCATCTCATGCTTTCGCCAAACAAAAGGGCTCGCATCCGCTGCCAAAAGGGCAAATGTCCTCATTCCAGGGGGCGGATTACCTTGCACTACTAGGCGACGGTTGAAGCGAGTCTCAGTGATGATAATGTCCGGTGTCATAATTTGGGAAGTGTCAGACTGGAAGCGTCCATAATCCAACTGCTCGAACTCAAGGCCCCAACCCCGAATATACAGTTGGTATTCTTCAAAACTGTTGAATTGCGATTTTATTAGTGAGGAATCTGTTGGTTTAATCATTTTTTTATAAAAATGTCCGATTCTGGATGTCTCTTACTGGTCAATTCGATAAATTCTATCTTGGAATTAATTGGATGCAACAACAAACAAGAAGGAGGCGTCAAATTGTATAAATTCACAAAAATCGGGAAAGCAGTGGTATTGGCTGTTTCTGTGACGTGCTTGCTCGCCGTTTCAGTGAACGCCAACGATATTGTTCACGATGCAGAATTTGTCCGCATGGAAAAAGAATTCGGTGTGCAATGGAAAGCGGATGATACAGAGGTTCGGAAAAAGCTTGCAGATTTAGAGGCAAAATTCGGTAAGAAACCCAACATCGTTTATATTCTTGCTGATGACGTCGGATATACAGAACTTGGAAGCTACGGCGGCGGCAAAATTCGCGGCGCGCCGACACCGAACCTTGATAAAATGGCTGAGGAGGGTATGCGTTTTTTGTCCTTTTATTCTGAGGTCGAATGTACTCCCTCGCGCAGCGCTCTGACGACAGGACGTCATCCGATTCGCAACGGCCTCTACAAAATTGCGATGCCCGGAGAGGTTGGCACGGGTTTGCACGAGGACGAGGTGACTATTGCCGAAATTCTTAGCGAGGCGGGCTACTACACAGGGCATTTCGGTAAATGGCATATGGGAGGTGAAGAAGAGAATCTCCCTACAAACCAAGGCTTTGATGAGGCAGAGTGGTCCGAAGGTAATCCTCCGTGGTGGGTCAATAACAAAAACGCCAAGGCCACCGATGACGTCGGTGGCTTTACCCAGCGCGCGTTGATGTATTCACCCGGCCCTGAAAACTTCCCCTACGACACCGGCGGCGTGATGCGGGCTAAGAAGGGTGAGGAACCGACTATGGTTTACGAGTATTCGATGGAGAAATACAATACATATGACTCTGAGGTGGCAGACAGGACTATTGAATTCATCAAGAAGCGGGCGAAAGAAGACCAGCCGTTCTTTGTCAATTTTTGGGGCAAGGGGAATCACTTTTGGGGCGCGCACCCCGATTTCCGTGACACCCCGGCTGGGACCAATACGTCCTCCCAGATGGTGGAGCATGACTACAACACAGGCCGAATACTCAAAACACTTACGGATCTGGGGATCGCTGAGAATACGCTTGTGATTTGGAGCTCCGACAACGGCCCCATGTACACGATACATCCCCACGGTGGCTACTCTCTGCTTCCTGGTGGCAAGGGCGAAACGCGGGAGGGCGGCATCCGTGTGCCGTCGCTTGCATGGTGGCCGGGAATGATTAAGCCGGGGCAAGATCCGATGGACCTTATTCAGATAACCGACTGGTTCACTACCATCACTAGCCTTGCCGGTGCCAAGAATGGAATCCCCACTGATCGCGTCATCGACGGTGTTGACCAGAGTGGCCTGTTGCTGTTAGGCGAGGGGAAGGGAAGGCGTGACTACGTCTTCCATTACAACAGAGAAAACTTGGAGGCGGTACGGAAGGACCAGATCAAGCTCAACCTCAAGCCAAGGAATCCGGCTTTCCACTTCTACGAGGTCTTCAATATCTACCATGATCCGGCTGAACGATTTCCAAATGAGCCCCAGAACGGTATTTGGGCGGGACCCGGAATGACGAAACTGATTCAAGAGCACATGCTACTAATACAGAAATACCCGAACCGGGTACTGAAGAGCTACTATCGTGACTTCGATAGCTCGTTCGATCCTGAGCCGACTCCTGTCTACAAGTCCCAAAAACAAGTAGACTGGTAGCCCCCGTATAACAATTGCCAATCTGAGGCGCATCCGTCCGGTTAAATAGAGCGGAGCCTCAGATTGGCATTACGCGAATTCAAAACAACAAAAGCCATCCGCAGTTGTGCCGATGGTTTGTAGTCAAAGTCGTGTAATCTCCCCCTAGAATCTCATTCAGCAAACAACTGAAACAGAGGTCGACATACGCTTATCACAACCAAAGGTCAAAAATCAGTCTTTGAAGAGGAGAGAACAAGATGAAGATACGATTCTGGATGGTTGCGCTTGTCATGTTTGGTTTGGCAACGTCAGCCCCAGCTTTTGCCGGAGGTGTCTACCTCTCGGAAATAGGCACGCCGGTCAGCGTTGGTACAGCGGGAGTTGCCAATGTGACCAATACAATTGGGCCAGATTCCGTTTACACAAACCCAGCCGGTATGACCGGTCTTGATAGGGACCAGGCTTTTGGTGGCTTCCAACTCGTTATACCAACAATTCGCTTCGATTCGGATGTTGCGACCGCTGGCGGCAGTGATGGCGGTAACGCTGGCTCTGTGGTTGCCATCCCGAGTTTGTTTGCAGTAAAAGTCCTGGATGACGGCTGGCGTTTAGGGCTGGGCATCACTGCCCCCTTGGGCGGTGGCGTTGACTACGGTAAAGATTTCGTTGGTCGCTATCAGGCACAAAAGTCGGAGTTGGCCGTAATCGGTATCTCTCCGGCGGTTGCCTACCAGGTCAACGATAAGTTATCGCTGGGCGGCGGCGTGTCATTCCTTTATACCAGTTTGGATTTGCACCTCGCCGTCAATCGGCCAGGGCCGTCGCCTGATGGGCAGGCAAAAATGGACGAGCTCGATGACTGGGGCTATCAAGGGTTCGTAGGGGCAACCTATAAAGCTACGGATCGCCTGACTCTGGGTGCTGTCTATCGTAGCGAGGCCGATGTTGAACTCAAAGGTGACCTCACGTTTGAGAACGTATTGCTTCCACCTCTCACGCAACTCAATACAGCGAAAATCGACTTCTCTTATCCCCAACTGGTTCAATTTGGTGTGAAATATAAATTGACGGACGACACCTTGTTCATGGCTGATATCGACTGGGAAGACTGGTCCGCGTTCGGCGACACCCGTCTTGGTCTGAGCGGAGACAGCTCCGTGCTGCAATCTTTTGACCGCGACTGGGACGACACATGGCATTTCGGTGTCGCGTTGGCACATCGTTTGTCAGAAAAGCAGAGGGTCACAGTTGGTGTCGGTTACGATAGCTCACCGGTGAGCGACAGTAAGCGTACCGCAGACCTTCCCGTAGATGAGCAACTGCGTCTTTCCGGTGCGTATGGCAAGGACTTTACTGATCAATTGGCCATTGCTCTGGGGGGAACATTCGTCTGGATGGGTGAGGGTGCACCCGTGGCGCCGGAGGAAGATATTCTTGCAACGTTTGGCAATTTACTGGGAGTATTACAGTACGCCCATTCGGTTTGTTCGAGCGAAGATGTTA
>JAAXQF010000381.1 GCA_012974435.1 Desulfuromonadales bacterium
AGAAACACGCCCTCCGTTTGTCCATAATTGCCTTCGGCAATCACGGATACCCTCACGCCATAAAATCAATCCGCGAAGAAAAAAACTCGCTATCGCTCAAACAGTTTTTCTTCGTTTTTCGGATTAATTTCATTCTGTTCGGCGGCACTCAACGGGAAGAGGGCAATCAAGATCAAAGGCAGAAACATGTAAACAATACAGAGCAACAGATTAACGATCTGTTGCTCTGAGACTACCGAAAAAATAAAGAAAGACTTAACCAATCAGACAGATAAAAACAAACCCCACATCAATTCAATATGAGGTTTGTCAACAATCGGAGGTCTTCCGGAAACTTCGGAGGACCTTTCTTGTCTCTCTCTCGAGGGGACATGTCATGCAACAATATTGACAGTCAGGTTAAGAGTGATTAGGATGCTGAAACCTGCCATGAACAAACACTTTTTCGCCATACTCCCCCTGCTTCTGTGCCTGCTGTTCTCCGGTCCGGCAGAAGCACGACTGACGCTCGGTATTGTGTCTGGAACGCAAGACTCTTCTGGAGAGGTTTCCCTGGGGCAAGCGAATGAGCTCGCGGAACTCCTTACGGAGAACCTTCAGGAAGAGGTTGTCGTTAAGGAACTCGCGGACTCTGCCACCTTGATCAACTGGATCGATCGTTTTGCCATGCTTGATCTGGCCTTGCTCTCCTCAAAGGATGTTGAAGCCAACCCCGGGCGCTTCCTGTCGGTTGGAAAAATGCATCCAGAGAGTGACCTGCTCCTGGTTTCTCGACAGGGGATCGATGGCGAATGGTTGCAACGTGTCGCCGAAGTTCTGCGTGAGTCGGGAGTCACTAAACCACCCATCCCTGAGCTCGATGAAGTCATCTCGACTCAGGTTACCGAAGAACCGGGATTGGCTGCTCTGCCGCAGGCAGAAATTGTGCTTGAGCCTGTTGAACTAACAGAGCCTTCTACAACTCCTGCTAGCCTGGTTGGCAAAACAGTAGATGAACCTGTTGTCCCGGTGATATCGGAACCGTCTGAAGCTAAGACTCCTTATGTGGAGACCGTTGTCCTTGAACCTGAGCCACTACCATTCACCTCGGTAGCTCCCATCATGATCGCTGAGCAAGAGCAGGACATTGTTGAAGAAACTGGGAGGACGAAAGATTTCTCTCCCGCGGGTGATTTGACAGAGGCCGACTCCGTTCTTGATGACGAAGTCGAAAAACCTTTGCTTGATACTGAAATCCTCGCTTTTTTAGGTGAAGATACCGTTGCTTCAATGATTGCCCAGCCCGACATTCCCCAGGCGCTTCGTCCTCCAGGAATTCCTGCTGTGCGACCCTCCCGTGCTTCAACGCTCACTGAGACCACTGATGAACTTATCGTTGCCACGATACCCAAACCTCTCAGGCGGACCCTTCCTGCGACGCCGCCGCAACTTTTACCTGATTTGGTGCCGGAGCCAGGAGTCATCTATGTGATTCCCTTTGCCGCGGTTATGGTGCCCAATGATTTCAATGCCAGGGTCTTTGACCAGTTTGTTGATCTGCTTAATCAGGGAGGAGAAGACATCGGACTTCAGTTTGTCATCCTTAAGGAAGATTTACAGGGTGTTGACCCTGCTTGGCTGGCAGTTCGTCAATATGTGACCGGGGAAATTTACGGTTACGTGGAAGACTCAGGCTGCTGCTCGACAGATTTGCGCACCAAAGTTCGTTTGATTTATCGCAGGCCCAAACAAGAATTGCCAACTTTTATATATGAGTACCCGGTCAGAACCTTTTTTGAACATGACCGTTCGTCTATTGCTGTTGAGCGCGTCAGGGTGGCTGACGATATCGCCACAACCCTCTCAAGTGAACTCCTCACGGTTCTACGCAACTAATTATTTCGCTAGCTTGGACTGTTTAATTCACTGCCGTCAGTCACTCGACAGACGATTCCCTTTTATTCTTTATTTTTTTCTGGAAATACCTTGACAATCTCGGGAGGCTGATTATATTTAGGCCTGCTTTTGGCACTCTTTGACTATGAGTGCCAACATAGTTGTCACGAGACGGATCTTATTATTTATCAAGTGGATTTATATCCCGGATTTTCTCAAGAAAGGAGAACGCAAGTTATGAACATCAGACCTTTGCATGACCGGATTATCGTAGAACGCATCGAGGAGGAAACTATGACAGCCTCCGGTATCATCATCCCTGATTCCGCCAAGGAAAAGCCTCAAGAGGGCACTGTCATTGCTGTTGGCAAGGGCAAAGTGACTGAAGACGGCAAGATCCTCGCCCTCGATGTTAAAGTTGGCGACAAGGTGCTGTTCGGCAAGTACTCGGGCACCGAAATCAAAATCGAAGGCAACGAATACCTGATGATGCGTGAGGACGATGTCCTTGGCGTCGTTGAATAAGATTAACTCATAAGCACGATTAAGGAGATATATCGTCATGGCTGGTAAAGAAATTATTTTCGGGCAAGATGCCCGTGGTGCGATTCTGGAAGGGGTTAACGCCCTTGCCAACGCAGTAAAAGTAACCCTTGGTCCCAAGGGTCGTAACGTTGTTATCGACAAAAGCTTTGGTGCTCCGCTAATCACCAAGGACGGCGTCACTGTTGCCAAAGAAATCGAGCTGGACGGCAAGTTCGAGAACATGGGCGCGCAGCTGGTCAAGGAAGTTGCTTCCAAGACCTCTGACGTTGCCGGTGACGGTACTACCACCGCTACGGTGCTGGCCCAGGCTATCTACCGCGAAGGCGTTAAGCTTGTGACCGCTGGTCACAACCCGATGGAAATCAAGCGTGGCATCGATAAGGCCGTTGCAGGCGCTGTCGCTTCCCTGCAGGAACTCTCTCAGCCGGTTAAAGACCACAAAGAGATTGCCCAGGTTGGCACCATCTCTGCTAACAGCGATGAGACCATCGGCAACATCATCGCCGAAGCTATGGAAAAAGTCGGCAAAGAAGGCGTTATCACTGTCGAAGAAGCCAAGTCGATGGAAACCTCCCTTGAGACTGTTGAAGGTATGCAGTTCGACCGCGGTTACCTCTCACCTTACTTCGTCACCGATCCTGAGCGTATGGAAACGGTTATGGAAGACGCTCTGATTCTGATCCACGACAAGAAGATCAGCAACATGCGCGACCTGCTGCCGATTCTTGAGCCGGTTGCCAAGCAGGGCAAGCCGCTCTTTATCATCGCTGAGGATGTTGACGGCGAAGCTCTGGCAACTCTCGTTGTCAACAAACTGCGCGGCACTCTCAACATTGCTGCTGTTAAGGCTCCTGGTTTCGGTGATCGTCGCAAGGCGATGCTCGAAGACCTCGCTATCCTCACCGGTGGTCGCGTGATATCCGAAGAAGTCGGCTTCAAACTGGAAACCGCAACTCTCGACATGCTCGGTACTGCCAAGCGAATCGTGATCGACAAAGACAACACCACGATCATCGACGGCGCTGGTTCCGAGGCTGAGATCGCTGGCCGCGTCAAGATGATTCGTGCCCAGGTCGAAGAGACCAGCAGTGATTATGACCGTGAAAAACTGCAGGAGCGTCTTGCCAAGCTGATCGGCGGCGTTGCAGTTGTCAAGGTTGGTGCTGCTACCGAGACCGAGATGAAAGAGAAGAAAGCCCGTGTTGAAGACGCACTGCACGCCACCCGCGCAGCAGTTGAAGAAGGTATCGTCCCTGGAGGCGGTGTCGCTCTGATCCGTGCTATTGAAGCGGTTGCCAAGGTTGAAGTTACCGGCGAGCAGGTGTTTGGTGTCAACATCGTCAAGCGCGCTCTCGAAGAGCCTCTCCGTCAGATCGCGGCTAACGCTGGTCAGGAAGGTTCCATCGTGGTTAACGAAGTTAAGAACAGCAAAGGTTCTAAAGGCTTCAATGCTGCTACAGATGAATACGTCGACCTGGTCAAAGCCGGTATCATCGACCCGACCAAAGTGGTTCGCTATGCTCTGCAGAACGCTGCTTCTGTTTCCGGTCTGATGCTGACCACCGAAGCATGTATCGCTGACAAACCGAGCACCGATGCTGGCGGTGGTATGCCAGACATGGGCGGTATGGGCGGTATGGGCGGCATGGGTGGCATGGGCGGCATGATGTAACGCCTGACCAACCAAGTTAGAAATACAAAAAAGCTCTCCGGGAAACCGGGGAGCTTTTTTTGTTAGGGAGATGTCAATGTGCTGGCATGTGACCTTATTTAAACCAATCCGTTGGATTGCATTTTTTTGACACAGACAAACACCGACAACTGATAGACAAAAGCAAAAGCTGCCTCACGCCCGTTCGCTATGCTCACTTGAGACGCAGAGATCGCAGAGTAAGACAAAAGTTAGAAAGCTAGGGTATGACTGGTCTTCCTCTGCGATCTCTGCGCCTCTGCGTGAGTCCGGTCGTGTACTTTCCCGATTTAAGGTTTTCGTTTAGTCAGTCACCAGAAACGTTTCGTAATCAGTTTCCTGGAGCGAAGTAGATAACCAGATAACTGTAAAGCTGTAACCTTTGTTTGGCCGCGATGAAGGTCTATCAAGGTCTATGGCTAGAGCAAAACCAAGAGCTCTTGTAAACGCTATTTACCACTAAGACACTAAGAAAACCATTAATGTCAAAGCAATTTAACAGGGATGAAGGGGATGAAA
>JAAXQF010000383.1 GCA_012974435.1 Desulfuromonadales bacterium
GGCGAACTGGCGGGGCTCCAGGTCCTCTTCCTCTGTGCCGGAGCCTTTGTGCTCAGCGCCTTCCCCCTCTGGCTCTTGCGCAGTCGCTGACTTTTCGCGACGCCCGATCCAGCGCGCCAGCAGAATCCCCAGGGCCAGGAAAACCACCGAACCGACCAGCAGCCAGAGGCTGTTTAGCGCACTCGGCGGCACCTATGCCACCCAGCAAAACAAAGGCGCTCAGGATATATAGGGTCGCAATTTTCCACAGGCCGAAATGCTCCAACTGATCCTCAAGCCAGTAGGGGATCTCCTGCAGCGCCACGCCGCTCTGCTGCCAACTGATCAATGCGATAACCAACAACACTAGCCAGAGCCCACAGAGCAACCATTTCAGCCTTATTATTTGCACATACTTGAAATGACCTTATAGCTGAAAAGGTGCGCTTCTCGGATATCCATCAAACCATCACAACCGTGCTGATCATATTTTCGACAGGCGTATAAATATCAACTTCTGTCTCAGGCGTCTTGATTGTAACAACCAAAGAATAACGTGCCTGTTGATTCCACTTGCCAAGCTGATGCCGCTCACGCCACCAACCGATGACCGGGTAAACTCCGATAAATTCCCGCTCGGCTAATTCGGCAGCGGTGCCTTGCCAGCGGTCATGATGAACAGAGCCAAGGCTGCGTAACTTCGGTCCCAACAACCAGTCGGCGGAATCCCCATTATAACTCTCGCCCGATTCCTCATCGCGGGCCGCCTGATTGATCCGCCTACGGAAATCCGCCAAAGATTCTGTCGGTGTTTTCACCTCAAAACGCAACCCATGTGACATATAGCGATGTTTCTTGACCCAGCCCCGTCGGGCCGGGTTAGGCTCGACGAAATAGGACAAGGTCACCCGCATCTCGACCTGCTTATCTCCTAAATCCAGCAACACCTCTTTCGGCCAGGGAATCTGATGCAGGTTCAAATCACGGGTTTTCATTTTGCCATCGATCCGGTCGTAGGGTTGCAGGCTGTCTTGAGAAATAAGCGTCAAGGAATTCTGCGCACTCCATAACACCGATTGCAGATTTGGCACGCCATAACCGTAACATTTGAGCAGATGTTCCAACCTTGGCTTATTTCGCATCCCGCTGGCATCAGCACGAGCCAGCATTGCCGGGGTCCAATCGGCTGAATGCAGCATTAAAGCACGGATCGTTTCCGGCCAATAATCAGGATAGCTGGCTTGAATCGTGGCAGCCATGCGTGCCGCCAAGGCGGTTGCAGCGCTGGTATCGCCCGATGGAACCAATAGTTTTGTTTGCATATTCCGATGGGTGGTTAATAGCGACAGACTATCGACATAATCGGCGCTGCCGGTGCCGGGATTGATCGCCATATTGCCCCCCTCGAAAACTACTTCGGGCTTCAGCGGCCAGGGTCTGCCCCAAATTCTTGAAGTACAACTGGCCGGGCTCAGATCACCAACCGGAGCAACCGGGTACCAGTCGGGATATTCAGTCTGATCAATCACCCCTTTGTCAGTATAGGCACCAACGGTCAGGGCATTCCAGGCCTGCCCCGGATCGTGTACTCCATCAGTCAAATTGCTGCCGGGATATTCGTGGCGATCAACCAGTTCAGTATTGCCGGCAGAGATGGTAAGTAAACGTTGCTGACCACCATCGACCCCGGCACACAGGGCATCGACCGATGCAGACCATTCTGATGGTTGGCCACGATCACGAAAATCCGTGGTAGTGACCGCCATACAGAAGACGCGTTGGCGATCAGGTGCGGCAACCTCGGCACGGGCGATCCCTTCCTGAGTAATAGCTCCATACAGGTGGGATGGATTTTGACCGTGCGGAGGCAGGATTTTGACCGATTCAAGTCGGTGCTGCAGTTGAAATGGACTCGTTGCCGGAAGAATCTCCGTCAGATCACCATACAGTGCCATCCCCGCCATTTCGGTGCCATGATCGTGATGATCGTGCAGCCCCCAAGCGGGGTCACAGGCATGTATATCAGCTTCATGAAAAGCAGGAGCAAGGAGTGGGTGGGCATGATTTACCCCGGTGTCCAAAATACAGACGGCAGGGCTTTCATCGCCTGGGGGGGTCAAGGTTTCGAGAAAGGTATTTACCCAATCAGCCTGCTGATCTGGCGACAGCTGAGTGAAAAAGTCCGCCGTTTCTTTAGCCAGGCGCAATTCAGCAATGCAGTTGAGCAGGGCAATCGATTGCGCCATCTGTTCTTTGCTGCCAAAAGCGGTCAGCACGGCGCGATCAGGAAAAACCGAGGCCTTATCGTGAACTTGCAGGCCGATGTTACCCGCATGCGCCCGGAAAAATTTCAGGGTTTCATCTGCACTTCCGACAATCCGCAACCAGACCTCCCAGCAGATCGATTCGCCAGTAGCCGGGAGGACCTCTAGCGTATCGGTCCAGAGGGCTTCGAGTATGGCAACATTAATCTCGGAGATTCCTTCAACCAGCGGCTGGTTCTTCGGCTTACCGGTTTTGGTGTCCTGCTCACGGTAGGCGAGGATCTTTTTCTCGAGCTGCTCCAACTGGCCGTCCGGCACAAAAACCGTCGCAATTTTCTTATCAGCGACCTCCTTAACCCCTAACAGTTCGATACCCGATCTGACGTTCTCCAAACTTTCGAACTGCAAATCACAATCGACACTGCTTTCAAATTCCAGGCAAATGCCGCCATGTCCATCAATCCCGAAAGAGGTACGCTCGTCATTTCTTTCTTGAGCAACAGTTTTGACCGAATCAAGTTTTTGTAACAAAGACTGAGCGTGTTGTTGTCGATTTCGTGGAGGAAAGTTGAGTGTTGGCCCCCGCCCCTTCACCGGAGTTGTGTAAGGCTCGGTTGTTGCGGTATTGGTCACCAATAAATGAGGAAGATCCCCCCGGTTCTGTCCATTCATTTCAGTGCATCTCTTTTCGTGGGAAAGGTGGTTTTACTGTTTTTGGATAGTTTTTCGCTCCTGAAGGGCGTTTTGAACATCTTTTGTGGTTAGAGCCTCCCGATCATGGATAATCACATCTTTGATGGCGTCTTCGCAGACCCTAGTGATATCGGCATAACTTAAACCCTGAGCCTGCTTGGCCAATACTGACCAACTTATTCTTTTCTTCTTGAAATTGGCCAGACGAGATCTAAGGGCTTTTTCGATCAACTCTATTTCCGGCAAATCAAATTCAATCACATCGTCAAAACGACGGAACAGCGCCCCGTCAAGAATTTCAGGATGATTGGTCGCTGCGAGGATGAGACTATCCGAAGCGTCTTCTTCGATCAGTTGCAAAAAGCTGTTCAGAATACGGCGCATTTCACCGACATCGTTCAGCATTCCGCGATTAGATCCGATCGCATCGAACTCATCAAACAGATAAACGCCCCGCACCTGGGAGATAGCATCAAAAATCTGCCGCAGCTTTGCGGCGGTTTCGCCCATAAACTTGGTCAGCAAACTGTCGAGCCGCACAACAAAAAGCGGCAGGCCTAACTCCCCGGCAAGGGCCGAAGCAGACATGGTCTTCCCGGTTCCAGGACTACCGACCAAAAGCAGTTTCTTGCGCGGTGATAGACCGTGAGGGCGGATTTTATGAATCTGCCGCTGCTCTTTAGTCAGCCGCTGTAATCGGCCAGCAACATGCTCATTCAACACCATATCTGCAAAGCGCAGTTTCGGATACTGAACAGACAGCAGGGTAGAAAGTTCTCCCTTGGGTGAAGTGATGGGTATCGGATGAACAGATCTTTGCGTTCCTTGCTTGGCCTTGGCTTTATCGATAAGAGCCCGTAACTCTTGCGCAACCAGGCCATGTCCTTTTTTGGCTTCACTAGCAGCCACCTGCATGGCAACAGCATAAAAATGCGCATCGTCACCTTCAACGTGTGATTTCAGTAACGCTTTTATTTGTTCTGCCTTGGCCATCTTCATTACCTGCTAAAGTCATTACCCTGTTCAATTTCAACAAATGCGCCATAATCAGTCAGGTTGCTCACCTTACCAAACAGACGGGTGCTCTGCGGATAACGCCGGGAGAGCCCTACCCACGGATCCTCGTTTAATTGTTTCATGCCTAATGAAATACGGTTCTTTTCCTGATCAAATTTGAGCACCTTAGCTGTGACTTCGTCACCGACACTGATCATCTCAGAAGGATGCTTTACTCGCCGCCAAGCAAGATCTGTGATATGTAGTAGGCCATCTATACCACCTAAGTCTACGAACGCGCCATAATCAGTAATATTCTTGATGATTCCTTTGACCACTGACCCCTCTTGCAGGTTTGCTAGTAACGATTGTCGATCTGCACCTTGACTTGCTTCTAATACAGCACGACGTGAAACCACCACGTTGTTACGTTTGCGGTCAAGCTTGATGACCTTAAACTCCATCTCCTTGTTTTCATACGGCGTGGTGTCCTTGACCGGACGAATATCTACCAGTGAACCGGGCAAAAAAGCTCGAATGCCGTTAATCATTGCGGTCAAACCACCTTTTACCTTGCCGCTCACCATGCCACACACAATAGCACCGCTTTCCATGGCCACCTCTAAATCGTGCCATGCCGTTAAGCGTTTGGCTTTGTCACGTGACAAACGGGTTTCACCATGACCATCCTCAAGAGC
>JAAXQF010000531.1 GCA_012974435.1 Desulfuromonadales bacterium
GGGGAAAGCCCCGTTTGTTTTCTGGAGGGAAGCATGAGCATAACCAATCTGAGTAAATCTTCTTTTATCAAGGGGCTGCAATGCCACAAAAAACTTTGGTTGTACAAGAACCATCCTGAGTTGACGGATTCAATCGACACAAATCTTGAGACTATTTTCAATACAGGACATGTCGTAGGCGAGTTGGCTACTGAGCTTTTTCCTGGCGGCAAAATGTTGCCCTGTGACGAGCTGTCATCCACCCAACAGATCGAGACGACTCGTCAGTGGCTTGAGCAGGGCGTAACGACAATTTATGAAGCGGCCTTCTCTGAAAAGGGTGTATTCGCCCGGGTCGATATTTTGCACAAAGGCCATGACGGTTGGGAGATATATGAAGTTAAAAGTTCGACTAAACCCAAACCGGTCTATGTCCAGGATGTTGCTGTCCAGACATGGATACTAAATCAGGCTGGTCTGACCGTCACTAAGTCTGCATTAGTTACACTGGATACCCGCTACCGTTTGAATGGTGAAATTGAAGTAGAAAAACTATTCGCCATTCACGACCTCACCCAGGATGTCACCGATTTACAGGATTTCGTTCAGGTTGAAGTAACCAAGCTACAGGAGATGTTACAACAAGACGCGATGCCAGATGTCGCTATCGGTCACCATTGTAATAAACCCTACCAGTGCGCGTTCTTCGCCCACTGTCATGGTGCGAAAGTCGAAGATTCAATCTTTAATATAGGCGATATCGGTCAACCGGATTCATATGCTCTGTACCATGCAGGACAGACCCGTTATGCCGACGTCGACCTCGGTCAACTCGGTTGGCGGCAGAGGTTGCAGGTTGAGAGCTATCTTAACCAAACAGACCATGTGCGAAAAGACCAACTTAAGTCCTTTCTGGATTCCCTCACGTATCCGCTTTGCCATCTTGATTTCGAGACAACGTACATGGTCGCCATCCCAATGTTCGAAGGGACAGGGCCGTACAAGCAGATTCCTTTTCAGTTCTCTCTGCATATTCAACGTGAGCCGAACGGCCCGGTAGAGCATGTTGAGTTTCTCGCGAATAGCGATGAAGATCCGCGTCGCCCCCTATTGGAAAAGCTGGCGGCATCCATCCCCGAGGGTGCGTGTGTATTGGCTTACAACAAAAAGTTTGAGGCTGGTTGCCTCGAAAATTTGATCCTTCAATTACCTGAATTTGCCGGGAGAATTAGACCGCTGATTGAAAACATGCGTGACCTGATGGCTCCTTTCAAAAACAAGGATGTCTACTACTGGAAGATGAATGGTTCCTATTCGCTCAAAAAGGTACTGCCCGCTTTGTTGCCTGAGATGAGTTATTCGGAGCTGGAAATTGGCAACGGAGAAGATGCTGCCAATGCTTATCTTCAGATGCGTGAATCTATAGATCCCGAGGAGATTGCCAGTATTCGTAAAAACCTACTCAGGTATTGTGAGCTGGATACCTATGCGATGGTTAAGTTGGTTGAAAAGCTCCATCTCCTGGCGAAAGTGTAAGTGGATCTTCGAGTATGAGCCGAATTAAAGTTCCACCGGGGATGGGGTTAACCGCAGTAATTTGTGTTGAGAAGGTATCTATATGTGAGCATGGGCCTGATACGGAATTCCATGTCGACGGATTCACCAAAAGCAATTTTGGTGATATTACGGAACTGGGGTATGCACTTAACTCCACTTAGCACAACATGTCGTGCTGTATAAAAAAACGGCACCACCCGTAAGGACAAGGGGCTACGTAAACACGTTTAAGGCCGCTATCCAATTTTCTGGAGAGCGGTCTTCTCTTTTGTGGCTGTTGCGAAAATTATCCGCACTCATAATAGTGCATGCATGCACTTCGTTTTTTTGGCAATCCGCATAAACTAGTTAATATCAATATATAATTTGCTTGCCAAATAATTACTTATGTCGTATCTTTGTAAGTAAGTAATGTCGTATTTTCGCAAGGAGAGAGGCGATGCCGGTTAAGAATACGCTGGAAAGCAAAATAACTTATCGCGTAAAGCGCAGCAAGGCCCCTGTTTTTGTGCGTGATGACTTCAAGGATATTGGCGGATATGATCAGGTCGGCCGCATCCTGAAAGGGCTTGTCAAAAAAGGCGCCCTTGTAAGCCTAGGCTATGGCACATACGCGCGGACTAAGAAATCAAGTGTTACGGGTGCAATCGTGCCAGAAAAATCTTTACCGGAGTTGGCAAAGGAACTTCTTGGTAAGCTTGGCGTTAAAATTGCCCCATCGTCTGCTGAGAAAGCCTATAACTCTGGTGAGTCCACTCAGGTTCCTACTGGGCGTGTGATCGGCGTGAAGGGCCGGGTTGTACGAAAAATTAGCTACAACGGAAGGAGCGTTTTTTTTGAAAAAGTCGCTTGGTAGAGGCGTTTTTGATGACATTGCCCTAGAGATAGGGGTTGATCCTTCTTTTATAGAGAAGGATTGGTACGCAGTTCAACTTCTCGCCCTTATTGCCGAGCTACAAAAAACTAAAGATGTAAAAATGGTGTTTTCCGGCGGCACCAGCCTTTCCAAAGGACATGGCCTTATAAAGCGATTCTCTGAAGACCTGGATTTCATCCTCGCAATCCCCGAAGGACTCTCGTTGAACGCAGGGCAGAGACGCGCATTTCGCAAGGAAGTCGTTGCCGCGATACAAAGTGATGAGCGCTTTGCCATTGACGAAGATAAAATTCTGCGCGGCGACAGCCATCGCTTTTTCAAAATCCCCATTCAATACAACAAAACGTTCGATGCCCCATTCCTGAGGCCGCACCTCCAGCTAGAAATGACCTTTATGGGGCTTAAACGACCTGCCGAACGTCTGAGCATTTGCTCAATGGCCTCTGAAATGGCAAAAGCTGATCCGGAACTTGAGATTATTTGCGTATCAGCACTTGAAACCGCTGGAGACAAGCTAAGTGCATTAACTTGGCGCGTCCTTGTTCGTGATAGAGACGATGATAAAGATGACCCCACAATCATTCGGCATCTCCATGATCTTGCTGCATTAGAAGGTATGATTTCAGAAGATCCCGATGATTTCATACTCTCAGCTAGTGAATCACTGGAGCAAGACAAAAACCGCAGAGGAGGCGATGTTGTCGCGAATATGGCTGTCGGTGACAGATTGGCAGGTGCATTGAAAATATTAAAAGAAGATGCATTGTACTCGAAAGAATATGAGCAATTTGTTGCAAGCATGTCTTATGCTGCTGATGACGAAAAAATCGGCTTTGATGATGCGGTTCAGGCCCTTGCAAGGATAATTGTTACTTACTTTCA
Source organism: Desulfuromonadales bacterium (assembly GCA_012974435.1). Taxonomy (GTDB): domain Bacteria; phylum Desulfobacterota; class Desulfuromonadia; order Desulfuromonadales; family BM103; genus M0040. The sequence continues at coordinate 3,296 of JAAXQF010000531.1, forward strand.
ATAGCGGTCAAGCCTCGCAAACTGTGGGAAGCGCCTGACTGCATGTCCCTGCAAATATGTTCTTTCCCTTTTCGCAAACAATCACGCAACCCTAGCTCGATCTTGCTTGCTGGAAACGGAGGGATTGTGACGGCGTTTTGGAGCAGGCGCAAGAAGAGTAGCGCTCTATACTTCGAATTACGACGATTGAAACGGAAGGTGAATTCTTCAAGATAGCGGTCCAGTTGCTCGTGATGGATTGCGCCCTGGTAGGAACTCAGAAACTGGCGCTTAAACAGCGAAATAACGCGATGACAGAGGGGCAGGGCATCATCACCGACCTCTCCATCTCCCTCCTTGGCAATAATATGCCCATACCCATTGTTTTTGACCTGGGCGTAACCTTTCCAGCCATCGGTACGTATAATGCTGCCAGAGGCGATGTTCTCCTCAATAAAGCCACAAAGGCTGGCCACGGAGGCATTGGGCACCCTTTGCAGGCGGATTCGCCCAAAGCCATCTTCGTCTTTATCTTCGACAGCAACCATAACGAGGGCTTTACCCTCTGCCCCGCGCCCACGCTTGCCGCTTTTAGCGCCGCCAAAGTAGGTTTCATCAACCTCTACGGTGCCGGAGAGTTTGGTTCTACTGGGCGACACCATCGCCCGGCGAAGCTTATGCATCCACTCCCAAGCGGTGTGATAGCTGCCTAGGCCCAATTCCCGCTGCAAGCCCAGAGCGTTTCCTCCATGTTTGTGTATGGTGAGATACCAAATCGCACGAAACCACAGAGTCAATGGCTTGCGGGTCCGATTAAATAAGGTTCCAGCAGTGACGGAGGCGTGATAGCGACACTTTGCGCAGATGTAGCGCCCCCGATTGGCAGCCCATGCTTTTTGATGGCCACACTTCGGGCAGATAAACCCGCTGGGCCAGCGAAGCTTGAAAATGTAGCTCAGACACTGCTCCTGAGTGCTGAACTGCTTTTCAAATTCCATACGGTCATGTGGAAATTCCGGCAACATGCTGAAACACTAGATCTGGTAGGGTGCGCTGTCAACCGGGGTGGTCCAAAAATGGGTCAAATCCGCATAAAAAACATCGACAATCACCAAAAACCACATATAGTGTGGTGACTTACGAAGGGTGAAGGGTTAGATAGCTGATGGTTTAAGAATTTATATCCAGCTTACCGCATACACAACATGGTGTGTCCGGTGGAGTTAAGTGCATACCCCAGTAGATGTATTTTGAATTGCCCCCAGAATCCAGGATGTCCTGAATTGTAAGAAATGCCCTTAAACGATTTAGCCCATCAATAGTCATCATCAACTTCGTC
>JAAXQF010000053.1 GCA_012974435.1 Desulfuromonadales bacterium
CATTGTCGCTGGTTTGATCGTTCGTTAGCAGAGTCCTTTTACTGCCGCCGGTTCTGTGATATGAAATGCTGGCACTCTCAAGAAACAATAGTGACAAGATTCCGGAGAAGAGCTTATGTCTTTGCGTGTTTACAATACATTGTCAGGTAAAAAAGAAGAATTTCAGCCACTTGTGCCCAACAAGGTGGGGATGTATGTCTGCGGAGTGACGGTTTACGATTACTGTCATATTGGTCACGCCAGAGCCAACATCGTTTTCGATATCGTTTACCGTTATCTGCAGCACAGCAATTATGATGTGACCTACGTACGTAACTACACGGACGTAGATGATAAAATTATTGCCCGTGCTAATGAACGCGGTATTACCAGCCAGGCCCTTTCGGAAGAGTTTATCGAGGCTTTCGATGAAGATATGGCGGCCTTGGGTTTGCGTAAACCGACCCATGAGCCAAAGGCGACCGAGCACATAGCGCAGATTATCGCTTTGGTCGAGGACCTGATCGCCAAGGGAATGGCCTACGAATCAGCCGGGGATGTTTATTACAGTGTCGACAAGTTCCCCTCCTACCTGAAACTCTCCAAGCGCAACATGGAAGAGATGCAGGCTGGGGCACGGATTGCTCCTGGTGAGCTGAAACGCAACCCGATGGACTTTGCGCTCTGGAAGACGGCAAAGCCCGGTGAGCCAAGCTGGGAGTCGCCCTGGGGCGCTGGCCGCCCGGGCTGGCATATTGAATGTTCGGCCATGAGTTCGGCACTGCTTGGCGAGACTTTCGACATTCACGGTGGCGGTCGCGACCTGATCTTCCCGCACCACGAGAATGAGATCGCCCAGTCAGAGGGTGCCTCCGGCAAGCCTTTTGTCAAATACTGGCTGCACAACGGTTTTGTTAATGTTAACCAGGAGAAGATGAGCAAGTCGCTCGGTAACTTTTTCACGATTCGCGATATCCTGAAAAGCTACGACGCCGAGGTGGTCAGGTTCTTTAACCTGACAGCTCATTACCGCTCGCCGATCGACTTCTCTGACCAGAACCTCGAGGAAGCACGTATTGGCTTGACCCGTTTCTATGAGGCGTTGGCACAGCTCGACAAAGCCCTGGCCAAGGCTGATAAGGGTGCACCGCAAGGAGCTGTTCCGGAACCCCTGGCCGATCCTGTGGCTCGGGTGGTTCAGCTTGAAGAGCGTTTCTGTAGTGCCATGGATGATGACTTCAATACCGCTCTGGCTATTGGTCACATGTTTGACGCCGTGCGCGCGATCAACCGGATCCTTGCGGAAGAAAGCAACCTGCAGGGCTGTTTGCAGGAAATCCTTGGTAAAGGTCGTGACGACCTGTTGCGTCTCGGCGAAGTATTAGGGCTGTTTGTTTCTGAACCTGCTGCCTGGCTGGCGCAGAGTGCTCAGGAAGGCCTGTCGGAAGCCGGCTTGAGCGCCGAGGAGATCGAAGCTCTGATCGTGGAACGGCGAGAAGCTCGAGCGAATAAGGATTTTGCCAGGTCGGACCAGCTTCGTGACGAACTGGCTGCCAAGGGTGTGCAATTGCTTGATGGTCCAGAGGGAACGACCTGGAAAATTAAATAATTGAATTTTTTGTTGGGGCTTCCTGCGTCAAAGATGATTATGATCGCTGAAGCCAAGCAGGTCGGTATCTCCACGTTTTTGCGCAAGCCGGTTAAAGAGGTGCAGCTGAAGACCATTCTCCAGGTCGTTCTCGGCTCCTGATTAATCCAAGGCAAAGCGCTTTCGGTCTTAAAGTATGGCCAAATTTGTTTTAAAGACCGATTACAAGCCACGGGGCGATCAGCCACAGGCGATTGAAGAACTGATTGCCGGGGTTCGACGTGGTGATCAACATCAGGTTCTGCTCGGTGTTACCGGCTCGGGCAAAACCTTCACCATGGCCAATGTTGTCATGGCCGTGCAACGACCAACTCTGGTGCTGGCACCGAACAAGACTTTAGCCGCCCAGCTCTTCGGTGAGTTCAAAGAACTCTTCCCCGACAATGCCGTCGAATATTTCGTTTCCTACTACGACTATTACCAGCCCGAAGCCTACGTCCCCACCACTGATACTTTTATCGAGAAAGACTCCTCGATCAATGAAGAGATCGACAAGCTGCGCCACAGCGCTACACGCAGCCTGCTGACACGGCGCGATGTATTAATCGTCGCTTCGGTTTCCTGTATCTATGGTCTGGGTTCGCCGGAGGCGTATCACGGCCTTCTGATTCGTCTTGAGAAGGGCATGGAGCTCGATCGCAACCAGCTGCTGCGTCGTCTGATCGATATCCAATACACTCGCAACGATGTCGATTTCCACCGCGGCACCTTTCGCGTTCGCGGTGATACGGTGGAAGTCTTCCCTGCCTACGAAGAAGACCGCGCTCTGCGTATCGAGTTTTTTGGTGACGAGATAGAAACGATCAGTGAAATTGATCCCTTGCGGGGCAAGGTCATTGATCGGCTCCCGTCGACAGCCATATTTCCCGCCAGCCATTACGTCGCCACCAAACCGACTCTGGATCAGGCTATTCGTGAGATCCAGGAGGAGCTGCGTGAGCGGATTCAGTTGTTGCGTGGACAAAACCGACTGGTTGAAGCTCAGCGGATTGAGCAGCGCACCCTTTTTGATATAGAGATGATGGAGGAAATGGGCTTTTGCCAGGGGATCGAGAACTATTCACGTTACCTGGATCGTCGTCCTGAGGGGTCACCGCCTGCGACCCTTTTTGATTATTTCCCCGACGATGCGTTGCTTTTTATCGATGAAAGTCATGTGACCGTATCACAGATCGGTGGCATGTATCGTGGCGACCGCAGCCGCAAAAGCACCCTGGTTGAGTATGGCTTTCGCATGCCTTCTGCGCTGGATAACCGGCCTCTGACTTTTGATGAGTTCAGCGACAAGGGGATTCCGACCGTCTATGCTTCAGCAACTCCCGGTGATTATGAACTGACTCAAGCGGCTGGCGTGGTCGTTGAGCAGATTGTTCGTCCCACCGGCCTGGTCGACCCTCCGATCGAGATCCGGCCTGCCATCAGCCAGGTGGATGATTTACTCCACGAGCTTCGCAAGGTGGTTGCAGCAAAGGGCCGGGTCCTGGTCACTACGCTGACCAAACGTATGGCAGAGGACCTGACCGGTTATCTCGATGAAGTCGGTATCCGCTGTCGCTACCTGCATTCCGATATCGACACTGTAGAGCGTATTCGCATTATTCGCGATCTGCGCCAGGGTGTCTTCGATGTCCTGGTTGGCATCAACCTGCTGCGGGAAGGGCTGGATATCCCGGAGGTTGAGCTGGTCGCCATCCTCGACGCTGACAAGGAAGGTTTCTTGCGAAGCGTCCGATCACTGATCCAGACCTGCGGTCGTGCCGCACGCAACGTCGACGGGCGAGTGATCATGTACGCAGACAAGGTCACCCGTTCTATGCAAGCCTGCCTCGATGAGACCGATAGACGCCGAACGACCCAGTTGCTTTACAACGAAGAACACGGCATCACTCCGGAGACGGTGCGCAAATCCTTCCGTTCGATCCTTGATCTTCTTTCTTCGGAGGTCACGCCGGAAAGTATGGCTGCCGAAGCTCTTGCCGAGTATGGTTCTCAGGCAGAATTGAGTGCAGAGATAAAACGTTTGCGGGCAGGGATGCTGCAGGCAGCTGCGGACCTTGAGTTTGAAAAGGCGGCAGAACTCCGCGACCGGGTTCTGCTTCTAGAGAAGCAGGATCTGGCTTTGCGTAGTTAGGCTGTGTTTGCTTGTCCTGTGCTAAGGAGTGGTATCAGGAAGGCATGGGCCGGTTTTCGCTAAGGTAAACCCAGCCTTTGACTATGCGGTAGATCATCCAGATAGAGATCGCCAACAGAATGACCCAACCGACCAGGAATATCACGGTCACGCCACCGATCACCATCCAGACCAGCGAGTACCAGAAGGTTTTCGTCTGCCAGCGGAAGTGGCTTTCGATCCAGCTCCCCTTGACATCGTCCATACGGACATAGTTGATGATGACTCCGGCAAACAGGGTCAGGCTGCCGGTAAACAGGCTGGCGGCCTGCAGCGCGTAGACGAGCATGGCCAGCTTGCGCAGGTTGTCTTCTGTTGGCAAAGAGGCAGTGGCCTGCCAGTTCTCCTGCATGCGATCCTCCCGGCTACTTGTTGCCCATCTGTTTTGCCAGGTGTTTCACAATGTTCGGGACCACATCCTGGAACATATCCTGTGCGGAAACCTCAATCACGGTTGTCTGACCATCACCCAGATTGAGAAATTCCAGGCGGTAACGGGCGGTCATAACGACTCCTTTGGCTGGAGCAGCGGTCATTTCTCGGGACAGGATGGTGCCGCTCATGATGATGTCAGGGGTCTTTTGCAGGCCAAGGGTTTGCTGGGCCTCTGCAGCTGTGCGGCCTTTGAACTGTGCGGCTCCGGGTAGCTTTTCAGGGAACCTGGTGTCGACGTCAAGTTCTGCCGAGAAGAGGCCGAATTGATTGAAGGCGCTGGCGAAGGCTGCCGCTTCTTCGCCGCGGCAGATGTAAAAGGCTTGATCCGTCTTGTCAAAAGGGCCAAGCACTGCAACCTGGCTACCCAGAGGTAAGGC
>JAAXQF010000056.1 GCA_012974435.1 Desulfuromonadales bacterium
GATGTGGTTGGCATTCATTTAAGACCACATGATTTGAGGCGTCACGCAGCAACTTTTGCGAGTCGTTCCGGCGTACCCCTTGAAATTGTAAGTAAAATCATCTTGCGCCATGCAAATTTGTCGACCACACAGAGATATCTCGGAAAAATCAGTGATGTTGAAGCGATAAGGTGGATTGAAAATATTCATGGATAGTAAAAATAAAAAACAGGGTGACCGCTATAATCGGGCTCACCCTGACAATTCATTCCTCTGAGATATGTTTTGATTATGTCAGAAATTCAGGCACTTGATACTTGGACATCATTGCAGGTATCACCAAGCATGCCAGTTCAACAACAGCCCTTCAATCACCCAGAAAACTATCCGGCTGACTCCTCATCTGCATATGCTGTTGTTCTTGCTGTAGTGCCCAGGAGTGCGTGTGTTTTTGTTCGACGAGTGGTGATAATGCCAGCAATACAAATCAGGAAGGCGCCGACCCATGTCATAGAGTCGAGAGATTCACCCCAAAATAGCCAACCGAGGACGGCAGCAAATACCACGTTTCCGTATGTGAATGGACCAACCTGTGCCGCTGGTGCGAGACTATACCCTTTGGTGATCAGGATTTGCCCAACTGCGGCAAGCAGGCCAATAAGGACGAGCAACCACCATATCTTCGGTTGAGGTGATTGCCAGGACCAAACCAAGGGCACAGCCGAAATCAAAGTGCCCAGCACCGTGAAATAAAAAACGATTCGGATCGTAGGCTCAGAGGTGGACATTCGCCGGATGCTGACCATAGCCAGAGCGACAAAAGCGCCTGCCGCCAAACCCACGATTGCAATCGGCTGAAATACACCGAGTCCAGGCTTGAGAATTAAGACGATACCAATAAAACCAATAATGACTGCCCCTCGTACCTTCTGGGTTACGGGCTCACGAATCCATACGTATGCAATCACCGGAATGAACAGGGGAGCAGTAGAAGCGAGTAGGCAGGCTTCGGATAGCTGTAAGTGAGCGATTGCATAGAAAAAACAATACATCGCCCCAAGCCCCGCCAAGCTGCGCAGCAAATGAAGCTTAAAGAACGCTGTTTTGACTCCTCCAAGAGGACGGCTGTACCAGATCCACGGAAGGATGAAGATGAGGGCGCAAAGGTTGCGAAAGAAGACAACCATCTCATTTGTGAGCGAAGTTGAGACAACTTTTATCAGTGCTCCCAACGCCGCAAAAATGAAAGATGAACTTAGAACGAATAGAGCACCTGCCAAAGGCTGATTGCTATAGGTTTCTTCTCGAGAAGTGGGATTCATTTGACTCTCAATCACATTAATCCAAAGCACTAAATAACAGACCCAGAACAGAGTTACAAACTATTTAGCAAGTATTGTGATATCTGTAAAGATTTGAGGCTTGAAATTCCTGTCGTATATAGCAGAAGTTGCTACAACTTATGTTTTGCGATACCTTGCAATGGCCCAAAATATCTTAATCAAAGGGTATTTTGACGATATCTTTTGAGTATCACATTAATTCAAAAGGTTGATAGTCGTACTTCATTGCAGGTATCACAAAATTTTCGAGCCTCTGATAAATACAGTTTTTAGACCCAGCTTTCGTTATCATGACAATACCATCGGTCGGTTTAATTCAGTTTTTGCCGGCTCAGCACGCGCGAAGTTTTTTCGGGCAACCAGGTTCTATCAAAGACTTTTTTCGCAAGATCAGGATCGATATGGGGGCCAATCAACGTATGATATGCGTGCGCAATATGCTCGAATTCTTCTTCGCAAATATCGGCTCGCTCCTCCGGCAGCCCCCCCCAAGCCGCAACGTCTTCGAACAGCTCCGGATCGGCGCCGTATGCTATGCATAACAGATTGATTCTCCGCTGTTCTGAAGTGCTATGTTCGTCGGCGAATTCTGCCATTGACGGCGGGTCGGTATCCTTCACCTCCAGCATGTAGGTGTAGACGGTGCCCATGATCAACCGGCGCGCCTCGGTCTTGCCAAGTTGAAGATAAATATAGGCGGACACCTGATCGGCCGCATCCTCTTCGCGTCCGAGTATTGGAATATCGAGATAATCAAACAAGGCATGAGCGAATTCGTGCAGAACGGTGTCGAGAAAGGGCCCAACAACTGTATCGATTGGCTCTATTCCAGCCGTGGTTTTCGCAGGCATGTTCTTCCACAACTCATCAATATATTCGTAGCAGATGGTTATCGTGCCATTCCCATACATGGCATCCGCCTCTCCGTCACACTCTGCCAACGAGATTTCCAATGTCCAGGGAAGTCGGAAAGGGCTGAGAAGTTTCTGCAGCTTATCGAGCGTGTGCTCCTCCTTTAGTAGTGTGTATATGTACTGATACGCTGGATTCTTTGGGGGCATATAGTTGACGCTAACCTGGTTAGTCTTCTCTGCGGTACACGCGTTCATGGCCAATGCGGTGATAAGAATCATTCCGCTGACAGCTAAAACCAGACTATTTTTCATCATTGCACCCCTTGTTCAAATAAAATTAACGCAATTGTCGATTTTTACTTCAAGCAACCAGTGATGACCTCGTGGTAATCTACCAAAAGATGTTATTAAAAGAAAAGAAAGCAAAAGGGCTCGATACACTTTGATCCGATCGCTATCGTATCTGGTCATCAGTAACCACCTCCGCGGGGCTGCCCTCATAAGTGGCTGTGGGCAGGTGCATCTCCTTCAGGACCATGCTCAACGGCAGGATCGTTGTCTCAGGCTCGATGACCGCACCGCCCATGACCGTAGCGCCGAAGTTGACGGTGCTGCCGTCCTGGATGTCGGTTCGCTTCACCTTCAACGTCATGTTCTCGAAGCTGTGAAGCTGCAGGACGCCGGCGATAATGCAATCGTTGCCGAAGTTCACCGCGTTCCAGTCGAAGGCCTGCATGGGCGAGGCGACAATGGTTCGTTTCCCGATCCGACACCCCATCCACCGCAGGATAATGTTCGAGAGCACAGTCCCGGCTAAAATTCCCAAAGGGATCCTGCACCAGGCGAAGAAGTAGTCCTGCGCGAGGAAGTAGGTGAAGTGCCGCAAGGACCAGAACGACGTTGAGTGATCAGAGCCCCATTTGCTGCCTACGAGGAGCTTCTTGTTTGCGGCGCAGAACACAACCAGGATAACCTCTGCGAGAATCAAGGCACTGAACGCGCTCACGACCGGCTGTCCGCCCAAGCGCAGCAGAATGGTGTACAGAACTACATAGACCAGCACCCCGGCGAGGGGCAGAATGCCGATGCTGAGGATGTCATTCAGGAAGACACGCGCCAGGAAAAGGGGGAGGCTCGGCAGTCTTTGGGCTTTGTTCTCCGCCTCGAAGTCCGCACTCGCGAATCTCACTGGCGGGTTTCCCGCCACCGTGATAGGCTTGCCGAGCCGCGAACGCATCTGGCGCCGGAACTGTATGTCATTTCCCGGCGTGGAGACCCCCAGCAGAAAATTGGTCGGGAAGTGCCCCGACTCCGCGACGCAATTGTTGCTGCTGAAGAAGTTCGCGGGCATGTCAAGCTGGCGAAGCTTCAGGTGCTCGGCGCCATAATCGAGCATGTTCGTGAAACAACCATGTGACCAGAACACCAGGGAGTCGGCGCTGGCAAGCTCCGGGACGAGGTTGAACATGAGGTCGCACTCCGAGGCACCCAGGCGCGGGAAGTGCAGGCCAGCGAGTGCGCGCAGGTATTGCCCAGTGATGGTCCAGGTCCACAGGCGCTGGATCTGGTTCATCTTCTTCAGTCTGTACATGAGGAGAGCGCCCTTGAGCCCGCGCGAGGGATACAGGCCCGGCGAGGCGGCCGTGCAGCGCAGAAAGAGGCAGCCCAGCACTGAGATCAGGACGACTGTGACCCAGGTGGTGATGAGCGCGTAGAGGCCCATGTGCCAGACAATCTCGTGCAGCGGCGTTATCTTGAAGTATTCACTGGCGAGTTCTGTTTCTCTGACGGGTATGAAGGTGACGGCGAACCAGGTGACCGCGGCGGTGGGAACCACCAGGAGCCAGAAGTCCAGGAAGACCTGCATCAAGATGTTGAGAGTCTCCATGAACCAGAACGGGTACGCGTACTGGCAGCTGCTCGCCGTACGCTTCAGTTCCGTGTAACGGCCACTGAATCGCGCCGGGGCTCCTTCCCACATCTCCTCCGAACCGACGTCGCCGAGGATGGGAGTAAAGGGAGTGATCCAGGTGCCGCGGCCCACCGTCACATGGTTGGCGACGGCTGCCCGCATTCCGATCTTGCAGCCGCTTTCGAGGTGACCTGGGCCGATATGCAACTCCGGCCCCACCCACCTCGACATGTGTACGTAGGCTCCAGTCTGGATGGTGACATCGTCCTCGGTGGAGAACAGGTCCAGCGGTCCGGAGAACGCCACGTTATGCGTGCAGTGAAGGTTGTCACCCACGGTGGCCCCGAGCCGCCGCAACGCGTATGCCATGAGCAGCGCGCTGCGAAACATCGTGCCCAGGGGGCGGAGCACTGAAGCTTCCAGCCGCCAGATACACCAGATTCGCAGATGCATTCTGCTCCACTTGGGGTACACACCCGGCGTCACATTGTTCTTGTAGATGTCACCACCCATGAAG
>JAAXQF010000058.1 GCA_012974435.1 Desulfuromonadales bacterium
GATAGTCATAGACCACCCCGTTATGGAAGAACACGGTATTATCAAGGTGGAAAGGATGAGCGTGCCGGGTGCTGAATCTGTCGTCCCAGGCGGATTTACGCAAGTGGAGAATCATCAAAGGTGAGGCCTTCAACGTGCTGAGTATGCCGATGACCTTATCGGTCTCTTCAAGCAGGATAATGCCGCTTTTATGGACGACCAGTTGCCCTTGCTGGTAGAAAGCCAAGCCCCAGCCATCCTCGTGTCCAGGAGGGTCTTCGTCCATGACCATGCCGTTGCAAGCGAGTTCGCAGAACCGCTCGACGATGTGCTGGTGCTTTGCATAGTCGAAATTGGTGATACCCAGAACTCTGCACATCTAGGAGCCTCTCGAACTATCCATGAGCCGGCTGCAAATCCGGCTGTTTGGCCCATATTCCGGCTCCTTTTTGCCCTATAGCTACGGCTATGAGCCTGCAAACGAGCCAACATCTGCTCTCAAACATCCTGATTTTCGCTTCGTCCCGCATAGTCCGACAGGCTCCTAGAAAAACCACTTCGCAACAAAAATGGCTATAACGATGCCGATAAAGTCCGCTACCAGGCAGACCGGTACAAGATAACGGGTTTTCCTGATGCTGACGGAGCCAAGATAAACGGCCAGCACATAAAAAGTGGTTTCGGCGCTGCCCATGATTATGGCTGACATATGGGTAGCCATGGAGTCGGGGCCGGTGGTTGTGACGATATCCGTAAACAGCGCAGTTGAGGCGCTCCCGGAGAGAGGTTTCATAACCGCCATGGATAAGGCTTCGATCGGGATATCCAGAAAAGCGAACACGCTGTAAAAGGCGTCCCTGACATAGTCGAAAGCGCCTGAGGCCTGGAACCCTTTAATGGCAACGAAGATGGTTAAAAGGTAGGGGAAAATGTTCAGGATAATGGCCGGGCCTTCTTTTGCCCCGGTGACGAAAGAGTCATAGACCCTGACCTTCTTGAAGGTTCCGTAGAGGACCGTAAACAGGATGAACAGCGGGATGATGAGCAGCGATATGTATTCCACGTAGGTTATCATCTGAACACCTTCCTGAACGCAGCCAACACCAGCAGCGCGGTCATGGTGGAAATCGCGGTGGCGATCAATATGGGAAGCACGACTGTGGCCGGGTTTCGGTGTCCGTAGCTGGCAAGGATGCCGATCACGGAGAAGGGGATCAGCTGGATGCTGGCGGTGTTGATAACGATGAACGTCATCATCTCAGGCGTGATGGTGCCTTTGTCCTCATTGAGCCCATCGAGTTCCTGCATGGCCTTGATCCCCAGCGGTGTGGCGGCGTTGCCGAGGCCGAACAGGTTAGCCAGAACATTCAGGGTGATGGCAGTAATCGACGGATGATCGCCGGGGATGTTTTTGAACAGCCGTGAAATAATCGGCTTGAATAGATGCGCGATCCGGTAGATCAGGCCGGAGTCCTCGAGTATTTTGGTGATCCCCATCCAGACCGAGACGATGCCGAGGAGATAAAGCGATATCTCCACGGCCGCTTTTGCGCCATCGAAGATGGATTTGGTGAACGCCTCCAGGTTGCCGGTAAAAATGGCGAAGACGATGCTGACGCAGATCATGATCAGCCAGAGTATGTTCATGGGTTCCCTCCGGGAAAAGACATGCTTCTTATCACGAGCTGCTTTCTGTCCGTGTTCAGCTCAACCTCGGCACCGATCGGCAAGGTGATCTTGTTCGCGACATGGCCGATGTAAGGACAATGCACAACCGGGAAGTCCAAGGCCATTTGCGAGGCCAGGATGTTGTAGATTTTCTGGCTGCCGATCCCGCGGAAATCGCCGAGAATGAGAGCTTTGATTCCGTTGAGTTTTCCGGCAAGGATCCACTGAGTCAGCAAGCGATCCACCCCATGCAGCTCTTCATCGACATCTTCGAGAAACAGGATCGAACCGGCCGTGTCGATCTCCCAGTCCGTATCGATCAGGGCGGACAGGGTAATCAGGTTGCCACCTTTGAGAATTCCGCTGGCAGAGCCGGGATTGTAGACTTTGCAACGGGCTCCTTTGAACAGGTTTTTCTCCGCATAGCCTGTAACGGCGTTCATCAGAGATTTAAGCGTGAAGGTTGTTGGTGTGCTCAGGTTGATCACCATGGGGGCGTGCAAGGTCACCAGCCCCGTGCGCTCGAAGATCGGGTTGAGCAATGCGCTCAAGTCGCTGAAGCCGGCGATGATTTTGGGGTGTTTTTTTATCAGATCAAAGTCGATGTAAGGGAGAGACTTCATCGCACTGTAGCCGCCACGCAAGGCCAGGATGATATCGACGCCCGGGTCTGCAAACGCCTCATGGATCTGATCGGCTTTCTCTTGTGGCGAGGGGAGAACTTGCGGGAATTCAGGATTGATGACGTTGAAACCCAACCTGGTGAGCTGTTGGATGCCACCGGTAAAGTCACGTTTCTTCTTGATCAGATAGCTGGGTGTGACAATAAAGATGTTTTTCAATGGAAAGGTCCCCGCGAGACAGGCGTTGCCGCAAAAGATTCCGAGCCGTTATTCCGCTTTAATTTATCTCCAATCAGAGACAAATACAACCTGGGAAATACGGTGACAGTTACCTCATTGAGGTCTCCGGACTCTGAATGGGGTAACTGTCACCGAATTATTGTCCGTATTATATTCGTGGCTCTGGGATGCAAAAAAGCTGCTCAGAAAACAGGAAAAGCTTCACAAATGCGCAGCCTTTAATTGCAAACCTGTTGTTGAGAGATGCACATGGTTATTCTTGGTCGAATAACAACTCCTCAACAAGACCGGCTGTTGCCACCGTAATTTTTCTGCAGTTGGCCTGATGCTCTTCACTTCCCCAGGCATAACTTTTGGATAAGCCACGGCAACAGGTGGTTTGAAACGCTTCCTTGAAGGCGGACATCAGGTCGGCCGAGCAATCGGCACGCCACTTCAGGCCGAGCGCCATGATGCCGCCGGTGATGGCGCCGCAGAGGCAGCCGCTCTTGCCTATGCCGCAGCTGAAGCCGGCCGTTGCTGCCAGAAGCTCCTGGTTGCTGCTACCGGCGGTGGCTTGCAGAACCGAACGGGTGCAACTATGACCCTCATCGAACAGTTCGCCGGCGATTTCTTTGACACTTGTCATTCCTTAACCCCCAGTTTGCGCAGGAGGGTGATCATCGGGCACCAGTTGGAGAATGCGCTCTGAAAAAGGTTCAGGCCAACGAAGGCGGTGAAGAACAGCCAGTAGGGGGAATGGATTTGAGCGAGGCCAACGCTGAGCATGATGAAAAAGCCGGCGATCATACGCAGGTAACGATTGATGGTCATGGTTGCAACTCCCTTAAAACGGTTGTGCGAGTGCCGGTCAGAAACTGTAGCGCAGGCCGGCATAGAGGTTATTGTTGTTGTCGAACTGGCCGAAAAAGGTGTGGTCTTCTTCACCCCAGAAAAGATTGGCTCCCGTACTGATTTGCCAGGCATCGGTGATCTTGTATTCCATCACAGGTCGCAGATAACCGTCCTGATCGCTCGGGGACCAGAAATTGAAAAGCGACAGTGTAAGGTTTTGATTAAGCAACTGCCAGGTCAGGCGCATCGTCAACAGGTGTCGCCATTCGTCCCTGGCCTTCTCGGTTGTGGGCAGACTGTCGCGATAGCGATCGTAGTCCTGCATGGCTTCGAAGTAGTACTGCACCCCGGCTGTGAAATTCTGCATGAGTTCCTGCTCGTAGCCAAGCATGCCGCGCCACTCGCTGTTCGCCACCAGTGGGTCTTTGCCGTTGCTGTCATCGCGGGAAGCGTAGTAGCCGGTTTCCACAGAAGCAATCCCTTTACCGAGATTCCCCCGTACGCTGGCACCCAGGGATCGCAAACGGGGGAAGGTTGCTCTGTTGGTCAGAGGATCAAAACCAGCTGGACTCTTCCAGTAACCGTCATAGCCATAGAGGGCGACTTCGTAACCAACCAGATTACGCGACAGGCGCAGCGACCACTCATCGTCTTTGAACCAGTCATCGGGACGGTCTGTTTTGATGATGTCATCTTTCCCTGCATGCCGATTTAAAGCCGGGCTCCAGTAAGAAATCCGCTCACCGGTTATATATCGATCCGCGTCAAAGCGTGGGGTATAGACGACGTCAATATTGGCCCACTCCGGGAAAAAACTGACCAGGGCAGCATCAGATGGTGCCTTGAGATAATCGACATGTCGGCCGCTGAAAAAAGAAGGCCAGTCCTTGGGGAAGAGATCGTTGATAAAGAGCAAGTCACCGGTGCCCCAGGTAAGGATTTGACGACCAATTTTTACGTCAGTAATAACTTGTGGCGAGAAGCTCAAATTAGCTTCGCGCAGGTCGAGCCAGCCATTCCCCTCTTCGAGATCGATATCGTCCTGATCAACAACATCATCGTAGTAGAAATCAGTCTTTAATTGCAGGGTTGCCCAATTGCCCATACGGCTGAGCTCAAGCTGCAGCCGTGCTTCCGCCAGGATCTGGTCATCCTCGTCAGGATCCCCCTGCAGACGTTGACCATAACGAGCATCCATAAAACCATGTAGGTCGGACTGCAGAGCAGGCAGATCGATGGCCGCGGCCGAAGAGACCATGCCGGTGAAAACCTGCTCTTTCAAGCCGAGATCGTATTCCACTTTGCTGAACTCGTTGCGGGTGCTGGTGCCAGATCTCAGGTCACGCGCTTCGGCGACCATCACTGTCGGGTGACCCTGTACATTTTCCACTTTCAAGGCCTCGACCTCTCGATAACGCTCGCCTGAGGCGTCGTAGTATTCAGCCCGCATCGGCAGGAACGTCTGCCGATCAATCCAGGTCTGGTACCAGGCGAATTCAACCGAACCGGGGTCTTTCGGGACATGCTTGATCAGATAGTGCTGATCGGTGACTTCAAGTAATTCATGATTGTCTTCATGTTGACTGCGACCGGAGACGTCTTCGTAGAGAAAGTCCGAACCGACGAAGCTGGTGCGTTTGTCACCAGGGGCGATGCGCTTTTTCAGGTTGAGCGCGGGAAGCCAAAGCCAACGGTCATCATCACCTCCGACATTCTTCCAGACCAGATAAGCCATCTTGCGTACATCGGCCGGTGCGGTGAAATAGACGTAGAATTTCTGATTATCGCCAGCGCTGTTCATGCGCAGAATTGTAAACGCCCTTTGTCGGGTACCGCCCCGGGTATCGCTAATCGTCATCTGCACAGCGGAGCGACCATCTTTACCCGCGTAGTAGGCGGCCTGGTTGGCTTTTGCGATGACCTCGTCGGCCGTGAACTCCGCCGCAGACAGGTTTATGCTTGCCAGAAGTGTGATAGCCATTGCGAGCCAGAAGATTCGTATTTTATGCATAGCTTTTCATTCCTTTAATCTATCGATCTGAAAACAATTTTAACGCAAAGGCGCCAAGAGGAAGCAATCAAGTCGCAAAGAAAAACTTTAACGATGGTAACTCTTTTATCTACGGACCTATAACCAAAGCAAAGGCAAGGCAAACTCAGGCTATTTATTAACGCAAAGACGCAAAGACGCAAAGACGCGGAGA
>JAAXQF010000587.1 GCA_012974435.1 Desulfuromonadales bacterium
GATAAAGGGGATAATTGAAAATCTATTGAACATTGAGAGTCCTTTTCTACCCACTTCATCCTAGTTAGATACAAGGTTCTGATCTAGTTGTTGTCTTGTTAGTAAGTGAATTTTTAAATCGATGAATTTTAAGAGAGGTGAGCTATGGCGGAGAGAATCTTTAAAGGTGGTGAATTCCTGGTTACCGAAGTGACTTGTGACGAGATCTTTACGCCAGAGGAGTTTACCGACGAGCAGAAACAGATTGCTGAGACCACTGAACAGTTCGTCGAGAATGAAATTGTACCGCACCTCGATGAGATCGAAGATCAGAACTTTGATCTGGTGATTGAAGCCTTCAAGAAATGCGGCGACCTTGGCCTGTTGATGATGGATACGCCGGAGGCATATGGAGGTATGGAGCTAGACAAGGTGACCAGTATGCTGGTTGCCGAAAAGATAGCGCCTGCTGGAGGTTTTTCTGTCGCCTACGCCGCACACACCGGGATCGGTACTTTGCCGTTGGTTTATTATGGCACCGAGGCACAGAAGGAGCAGTACCTGCCGAAACTGGTCAGCGGCGAATGGGCAGCTGCCTATTGTTTGACTGAACCGGGTTCTGGTAGCGATGCCCTCGGCGCACGAGCGTCCGCGATTTTAAGCGAGGATGGCACACATTATATCCTCAACGGCACCAAGCAGTTCATCACCAATGGCAGTTTTGCCAAACTCTTCATTGTGTTTGCCAAGATTGACAAGGAACTTTTTACTGCCTTTCTGGTCGAGAAAGATTTTGAAGGCCTGGTCATTGGTCCCGAAGAGAAAAAAATGGGCATCAAGGGGTCTTCGACGACTCAAGTGATTCTCGATAACTGCAAGGTCCCGGTGGAAAATCTGCTGGGCGAGTCCGGTAAAGGCCATAAGATCGCTTTTAATGTCCTCAATGTCGGTCGCTTCAAGCTTGGCGCATGCGTTACCGGCGCTGCCAAGCAGGCGACACTGGTCGGTGTCAAGTATGCTAATGAACGTAAACAGTTTAATCAGCCGATTAGTAGCTTTGGAGCCATTCAGGAAAAAATTGCTGATTTGACAGCGGATACCTTTGCTGCTGAATCACTCGTGTACCGTTTGGCCGGTTTACTTGATACCAAGCTGGCAACAATCGACAGAGAGATCGACAACTACTATGTTGAGTACCAGAAGGGAATCGAAGAGTACGCAACAGAATGTGCGATTTCCAAGGTTTTTTGCAGCGAGGTGCTGGCCCGGGTTGTTGATGAGGTGGTGCAGATTCACGGTGGTTACGGTTACGTCAGTGAATATCCGGCGGAACGTTTCTATCGTGACGAACGAATTAACCGGATTTATGAAGGGACTAATGAAATCAATCGCTTATTGATCCCCGGTATGATCCTGAAGAAGTCGCTGAAGGGCGAGTTGCCGTTGCAGGCCGAGGCTATGAAGGCTTTTGAATCGCTGATGACGCCGAGCTTTGAAGAGCTGGATGACTCGATTCCTTTTGCCGCTGAGAAAGCCTTGCTGAAAAATCTCAAGACGCTCTTTTTGATTCTTGCCGGCACGGCAGTGCAGAAGTACATGACAAAGCTGGCCGATGAGCAGGAAATCCTTATGGCTGCAGCCGATATCGCGATCCAGATCTTTGCCCTTGAAAGTGCTGTACTGCGCGCTGAGAAGGCTTGCCGTACAGCGAATGAAAAGAAAAAGGCTTTGCTTGAAGCGGTTGTGAAGGTGTTTGCTTTCAGTGCCACGGAAATAGCTGGCAGTGCGGCAAAGAAAGGTGCTTTTTACGTTGAGGAAGGTGATCAGTTGTTGATGGTCCTCTCCGGAGTGCGACGCTTTGCCAAGTATGACGCGACCGGGCTTCTGCAGGCCAAGCGGCTATTGGCCTCGACCGTTTGCGAAGAGGAGAAATACCTGTTCTAAGAAGGGCTCCTGGTCGATTGCTCTTGGTTTGCCCTGATCAGAGCCATCCCCGTTGCCGGAAAAAATCAGCAAGCCGATCGACGGCTGTATTGAGGTTTTCCATCGAGTTGGCGTAAGAGAAACGCAGGAAGCCTTCGGCGCCTTCGCCAAAATCAATACCGGGGGTAAGAGCCACACCGGTGGCTTCGAGGATCTCTTTGGCCAGGGCGAGCGAATCGTTGGAAATGTGGCGAGCATCGGCGAGCACGTAGAAGGCACCAACCGGGTGCGTGTGGACTTTCAGGCCGATCTCCTCAAGGCGTGGAATCAGCTGGCGTCGCCGCCGATCATACTCCCTGCGCATCTCTTCGACATATGAATCACATTCCTTCAGGGCTGCGACTCCGGCCAATTGGACGAAACTGTTGGCGCTGATCACGACATTCTGATGCAGGGTCTGCAGAGTCCTGACTGCATGCTTCGGGGCGATCAGGTAGCCGAGCCGCCAACCTGTCATGGCGTAAGCCTTTGAAAAACCACCGAGGACGAAAGCCTCGTCCGTAAATTCAAGAATGCTGTGTTCTTCCCCTTCGTAAGTCAGCCCATGATAAATTTCATCCGAGACCAACGTGATTGGCAGTTCAGCAAGTGCTGCAAGTTCTGCTCGCGAGAGGATTGACCCGGCCGGGTTTGCCGGTGAGTTGATCAGCAAAGCCCTGGTTCTGTCGTTAATCAGGGGGACCACGTCTTCTGGCTGTGGTTGGAACCCCTGCTCCGGGCGGGTTCGTAAAAAGCGCGGTTTTGCACCGACAAAGCGGATGAAGTTGGGATAGCAGGCATAGCCTGGGTCGGTGAGGATGACTTCGTCGTCCGGATTGCACAGCGCAGCAAAGAGCAACAACATCAAGGGGCTGGTTCCGGACGAAACGATGACCTGTTCCGGGTCAACGGTCACTTTGTAGCGTGTTTGGTAATGTTCTGCTATCGCTTGCCGTAGCTCAATGCGGCCGAGAGAATGGGTGTAGCGCGTCTCTCCTGCCAGCATCGCTTCCTGGGCGGCCTTAACGATCGGCTCGGGGGTCGGGAAATCCGGTTCTCCAAGACAGAGGTAGATGATTTCACGACCCTCCAGTTCAAGGGCTTTGGCTCTCTCCATGATTTCCATGGCGAGAAACGGCGTGATTTCGGTAGCGCGCCGGGCGATATGTTCTTTAACGGGTGTATGCAAGAGTGTTAACTCCAGATCGGGTTAAGAAGGCTTTGTTGTCAGGCTTCAACGTTGTGCTTTAAATCCCAGGAATTCCGATAGGGCCCGGCAAGTCCGGGATGCACCCTGTTGTAACGAGCAGACTGGCCAGTAGGAGCAGGGTGAGCAAAATAAGTTTTTTCATCATTCTTCCTTAAGCGAAACAGGGAGTTCCTGTTGTTGATTGAAGATTACGGGTAGCAAACGCACTGTAACAATTCTTCCGATAGTTGCAACAAAAAGTTGTCAGCACTGTTTCTTGGTCGTCATGCCGGTGAACAGGTTGTCGTAGCGTGTTATTTGCTCTTGCCAGTCGTAACGGGCGACGTGGGAGCGCAAGAGGTCCTTTTGTCGAACAGGTTTTTTTAGAATGTTCCGTAAGCGTTGCAGCAGGTCTTCAAAGTCATCATAGAGAAAATTGTCTTGCAGTGCCGGGGGAATATGCTCCGGGTAAGCCAGGCGACGTGGCAGGAGTGGTGTGCAGTTACAGTAGATGGCCTGAATGACGCTGGCTCCAAAAAAGTCATGATTGGAGTTGACGGGCAGGATGTCAGCCCGCCAGAGCCAATGGGCATAATCGGCAAAATTTTCGGCATAGCCAAAATGGATAATCCGCTCGCCGAGACGTTGTTGTGCTTCAGTAAAGACAGGCGGGCAGTTGCGGTAGGATTCACCCAGTACAGCCACTTCGAAAGCGAATCCTTCCTCTTGCAGGCGGTAGAGAGCCGTGAAGAATTCTTCCGGGTTCTTGTCATATTCCCAGCGGTGGTTCCATAGGATCAGTGGTGGTTTGCTGGCCTCGTCGATTGCTCCTTGCCGATGTTCGTCAAAGCGTTGCAGGTCGAGCCCCAGGTGGAGAACTTCACTCTTGGCTTTGATCAGGTCGACACTCTCCAGTTCATTCTGGTCAGGGAAGCTTTTCAGAAACTCCGTCAGTTGACCGGTGAAAGCTTCAAGGTGGTACTGTGAGTTGAAGAGGACCGTGTCAGCAGCGAGAGCGCTGGTGTAATTGATGAATGCATAGTGGGCGCGTTGCTGTGCCGGGTTGGCTCCGTTGGGAGACCAGGGGTAGGTCAATTGGTTCTCGTGAAAATAGAGTGCGGTCGGCAACCTGGCCGTTTTCGCCCGGGTCAGGGCAAGAAAGGTCGTCAGGTCGAGCATGTCGCTGGCAAACAGCAGCTCGGGCTGGGTATCACTCTCCATAAAATTGCGAGCCAGGGTCACTGCTCCACCGTGCATGCGCCATTTCCAACGTCGGCCGCTTAGTGTCATCAACTTCACGTCATGCTGACTATAGCGGGCAAACTCTTCCGCCCAGACGGCATGGGAGCCGGTATGGAAAGGCTCAAGTAGACATATTTTCATTTTTCAGGCTCCATGGTGGTGATGATTCTAGTCGCTGACGGGGTGTTTGACAAGGGCTGAGTTAGCAC
>JAAXQF010000114.1 GCA_012974435.1 Desulfuromonadales bacterium
TAAGCAACATCAGTAATGCCTCTCTTCCACAGTTTCATCCCCGCAGCTTCGAAGATTTCTTTTACATCAAGGGCAGAAGTCTCTTATTTGAGTACTCCATCCCACGCCCTGGTCCTCTCCCGCATCTCATCCTTCGTAGCCGCAGGCAACAGGTCGACCGGATCCCGATTGTCGCGTATCTCCCAGCCACCTCCGAGCGCTTTGTAAACCTGGACAAGGCTGGTGGCAACGCTGCCTTGAGTTGCCGTCATCAAGTCCTGTTGTTGCTGGTTGGCATTCAGAGTGGAGATCAAGGTATTGAAGTCGATAGCACCTTCCTGATACTGAATTGTTGCGACATCCACAGCGCGCTGAGATGCCGCGGCAGCCAAAGAGTATGACTGGAACTGCTCATGGGACTTGAGATAAGCGACGATTGCGTTTTCGGTCTCGCCCTGAGCCCGCAGTACGGTATTACGATAATCGACCAGCAGCTGCTGGAAACGTGCGTCCTGCAGCCTGACGTTGCTCTGCAGTCGCCCGTAATTGAAGATGTTCCACTCGAACATACCGAACAGGTTCCAGGTCTCGCTGCTGCTTTCGAAGAGATCACCCGACTCCATGGCGCTTGTCCCGATGCCGCCACCGATCGTCAGGTGCGGATAGAGCTCTGTCACGGCAAAACCGATCTGGGCGCTCTGGGCTGCGAGTTGACGCTCGGCAGCGCGGACATCCGGGCGCCTGCGGATCAGGTCTTGCGGCATCCCCAGGGCCACATCTGCTTGTGCAGCCGGGATACTACCCTTCTTCCTGAGCAAACCATTGAATTCTTGTGGGGGATTTCCCAGCAGAACCGCCAAGGCATTCTTGAATTGTTGTAAAGAGACCTCCAGTGAGGAGAGGGTTGCCTTGGTGTTATTCAGCAAAGATTCAGCCTGATCAACATCGAGTTCACTAACATCACCGGCATCGAACTTTGCCTGGGCAATCCGCAGGCTCTCAGCCTGAAGCTTTATGTTGTCTCTGGCCACTTCGATCCGCTCCTGGTAGGTCCGGATCAGAACATAGTTATTGGCCGCCTGAGAGACCATTGAGACCAGAGCGCCATCATAGTTGGCCACACTGGCATCCAGCTCGGCTGAAGCGGATTCCACCTGACGGCTGAAACGCCCCCAGAAATCAACTTCCCAGCCAAGGTTGAGTCCAAGGTTGTAATTATTAAAAATGACATCGCTGTCTTTCTGCCGAGAGGCAGAACCGGTCGCCTGCTGTTGCTGAGGGTATTGGTTGCCGACAGCAATAGCCAATTGCTGTTGAGACTGCAGTACACGAAGCCCCGCCGATCGCAGCGTCAAGTTCTGTTGCAGCGCCGCTTCGACCAGTTTATCGAGCTCTGGGTCCTGAAAAGCACTTTTCCACCACTTCGGGTCGGTAGACGGCTCACTGCTAACCCGCGAATCCTCAATCTCGATCCAATCGGGTTCGACCTCAGCCTCAGGGCGTTGGTAGTCAGGGCCGAGGTTGATGCAACCACTGAGCAGAAGCACCACCAAGCTGATTCCTGTCGCGGCAAAACGCATGGTCATGCACCTCATTCCTTTGCACCAGAATCAGAGGACCCGGTTCTGACAAGCACGGAAGCGGTCGTCCCCACGCGCAACGCGATCCCTTCCGGAATTTCACTCAGGTGAACACGGACCGGTACCCGCTGGGCCAGACGGATCCATTCGAAAGTCGGACTGACATTGGGCAGCAGTTCGAATCCTGTACTGCCGTCCTGCTGGGCAATGCCCCACCCAAGGCTATCAACCGTCCCCTCAATCGGCTGGTCCGGATAGGTCATCAATGTGATGAGTGCCTGGTCGCCTTTTTGAATATTGCCAATCGAATTCTCTTTAAAGAACCCGTATACCCAGTAGCTGTTGACGTCGACCAGAGCCAAAGCCGGCTGATTGGCAACAGCGTTGCTGCCCAACCTCAGATTGAGGTTGGTCACATAGCCATCCACCGGCGCCCGAACCTGGGTAAACTCAAGATTCAGCTCGTCCTGGCGGACGGCAGCCCTCGCTTTCCTAATACTGGCATTGGCATCCCCTGCGGCACCTAAATTCGCCTGTGCTTCGGCCAGGGTCGCTTGCGCCTGGTTCAAACTGGCTCGAGCCTGGGCCAGACCGGCCACGGCCCCTTTGCGTTGTTCCACCGAAACCTCATAGTTGGCCTCGGCCCGCTCCACCGCCTTTTGCGAGGTCGCCTTCTTCGGCAGCATATCCTGCTGGCGTTCGTATTCCGCCTTGTTCTTCTCGATCGTAGAATCGAGCTGATTAATGCTGCTTTGTGCCTGCCGCACCGTGGCCTTCGCGGCTTCGACCTGGGCCTTGGCCGCTTCAACCTGCTCAACCTGGCCGAGATAGCTGTCTCCGGTCATGTCATACTGGGCCTGCGCCTGTTCCAGGCTGGCAGCAAAGGTCCTTGGATCGATCTCGAAGAGCAGATCGCCCGCCTTAACGGGCTGGTTGTCCAGGATCGGTAGCGTCACAATCGGACCGGACACCCGTGGCGTCACCTGGATGATTTCGGCCTGAATCTGCCCGTTTCTGGTCCATGGATTGGCCACGTATTCCCAGTATTTGAACAGGACCAGCAGGAACGCAATAAGAACAACGGTAGCGGTCAAGAGATATTTCTGTGGGATTTTCATGTGTTATATCCTGACGATGACGGTTCCAATGACAACCGTATAGATGACCGTTAAAGCCACAAAGACCAACGGTGGGTAATAAAAGTAACGTGACAGCCGATAGCGGTTGAGCAGATGCACCGTCACCATAGTTGCAATGACAGCCAGTGTACCAGCGACCAGCAGCGGCGGCATGAAGACTTCTCCGAGAGCTATTTCATGTGGAATCAGGCTCATAATATTTGACCTCGACCTATCATGGTGCGGTTAAAACCGCTCATCGTGCCAAGGAGCCCAGTCAATGACACCGGCACTCCCGGCATATTCAACCAGGGCTTCCGAAACACCTTGATATGCACCCAGCAGACGGTAGAAGTTTTTCCCATCATCTAGGCCGAACTGTTTTTCAGGAGATTTATCCAGGGTCTCCCTGATGCGTGTCTCCAGCTTGTTCATCATTTCGTCTATCCTGGTGCGGTAAGTCTCCCGGTCAACATTCACCGGAGCACAACTGAGACCCTCAAATGCCTCCTGAAGGATAAGCCGCCAGTTCCTGGCGACGTCACCCAATTCGTTTACCAGTGATGGATCCCGGAGAGAACTGCGCTCATCGAGGAGCTCCCTGATGCGAGCGGCAAGTTCCTGAAGTCCGGTTAGCAGAGACTGGATGTCCTGAGCATTCGTGCCCGGTAGCGGCTTGAGATCAAGAAACTTAGCCCAGGCTCCGAGCTTGGTTGGGATACTCGATATTTCACGGAGATGGAAAGTTTTGCGCAAGCGTTTAAAACCGGTCTCAACGTGCTGCAAGTCGTGATGCATGCTCGACAATAAGTGATCGCAGCTCCGGAAATACCGTTCGAGTAGCCGCAGAAAAGATTTCTCTCGGCTCATGTTCACAGGAAAATATGCTGTTAACGCCAGGAGCAGGAACAGAACCGGGTACATCAGCGTATTGGTCGCGACGACCATAAAACTGTAGGTTTGCTGGTTGTTGATGGATGCGATCGCCACAAACATTGCGATACCGAACGTCTTGCCCAGCGCCTGTTTGGGTGCAGAGAACAAGTAGCAGAGGGCGAAGGTCACGACGAAGAGCAGCAAACCAAGGCCGAGAAAACTCGATAAATGGGGCAGGATAAAAATATAGACCAGGCAACCGAAGGCCACGCCTGAGATAAGCGGACGGAAAATCATCATGATCGAAATTTGCGGCATGGCCGCCATCATCATACCGTAAACGGAGGCCATGGTTACAAAACTTGCGCCACCGGGAATACTGTCCACATAGATCAGGGCCAGCCAGGCCAGCCACATGGTCAGCATGACCCGTATCACAGCGAGCATGCGGTCTGGGTCGGGCCATTGCAGGTCAGGGAGAGTTGCACGGGGTACCGGTGAGGCCGCATGTTGACCGAACCCACCTATCTCGCGTGTTGTTTCGAACAGTGCACGGGTTAACTGATCCAATTCCTGTAACCGGGACTGGAACACGGCCACCGCGGCTCTATCGAAATGGGACAGGGCCTGAAAGTCCGACCTGTCCAGAACAAGATCAATATTGCTCGGCTGATGTTTTGGCCCCTGGCCGATCAACATGCGTTCGATTTCGGCAAACCGTTTGTCGAGTTCACCAAGGAACGGATCCAGGTTTGTTATTAGATGGGGAGTCTCCAACGTCTGAAGTTCGGCAACACTCTGGTAACAATGCCCGATCGTTTCGGTCAAGTTGGTGACATGCCCTTTATAAAGTCGCCAGTAACGGCGCATCTCACAGACTTCCTGGGTGTCGGATTCCGCGGCGTCCAGCTTCTCGTCCACCTCGCTGATCGGATAGCTGCAGTGCTGCTGAACGCCCGGCCAATCCGTAAACCGGAGGTCCACCATGACCACGTCGTTCTTCTTCGCGTACTCCAAGACCTG
>JAAXQF010000119.1 GCA_012974435.1 Desulfuromonadales bacterium
ATAGCGTCGTCAGCAATATAACCCTCGGCGGTAAGAAGATCCATGATCGTTTGCTGGGTAATCATACTAACCATACTGCCCTCGTATTAGTGGTATTAAGAAAGTAAATTCAGGGTGAGATGCCGCTGACCATCGCTCGAGTGAGTCTCTTACGGGGCCAGCGGCACTCAATGATCAGTTTGGGATTACAGGCACTGCTTGAAAATCCCGATCATGTCTTCTAGACCGGTATCGGTCGGGTTGCCTTCTGTACAGATATCGGCGACCGAGAACTTCGCGAGGCCTTCAATATCTTTTTCCAGCAGACCGAGATCTTTAAAGGTCTTGGTGATACCCAGATCAGCCTTCAGTTGCAGACAAGCATCAATAAATGCTTGACCAGCTTCCATGTCGTTCATGCCATTAACATCAATACCAGCAGCGATTGCCATCATCCGGAAGCGCTCTGGGCAGGCCGGCAGGTTGAAGCTCATGACCGGACCAAGGCCGATGGCGTTACACAGTCCGTGCGGAGCATCATACATACCGCCGAGTGCGTGAGCCATACTGTGGATCAAACCGAGACCGGCGCTGTTGAAACTGTAAGCTGCGGCCATTTCAGCCCAGACCATTGCTTCGATCGCTTTGTCGTTATTGCGATTCATTGAAGATTGACGCAGATTCTCAAAAATCAAGGTAATTGCGCTCAAGCCGGGGCCATAAGCAGAAACAACACCCAGACGAGAGGTAATGGCTTCAACAGCGTGAGCCAGAGCGTCCATACCAGTATAAGCTGCCAGATCGCCTGACATGCACTGATGAATCAGTGGATCATTGATCGACTTGCTAGGTGTGCAGTTAGGATCAAACAGAGCCATTTTATATCGTTTGTCTGTGTGATTGATAATCGAGAAGCAGGACACTTCAGAACCGGTACCTGAGGTTGAGTTGATCGCAAGCTGAGGAATAGTGTTGGCTTTGGTTGCCTTGAAGGCACCTTCAAAGCTTCTGACATCCTGGCCGTCATGGCTGTGAACCAACTTGATCGCTTTACATGCATCGTGTGAGCTACCGCCACCAAGGCTGATCAGTCCATCAAAACCGCCACCGGCCAAGACCTTGGCGCCAGCCATAACTTCGTGGTCTTTCGGGTTTGGAGTCACACCGGAGAACACTTCAGAGTCGACACCAGCAGCTTTCAACACACCCTGGATTGTCTCAACAATACCAGTACCGCGCAGGCCAGTAGTAACGATCAGGGCATTGGTCATGCCGAGAGCCTTGGCGTCATTACCAACCATCGTGTGAGCGCCCCATCCGACATTAACGGACGGATAGGCATGCATCATCTTGATAGGGTATTCCAGTCTTTCATTCTTGAGAGTACGTTGGACATCTTTGTTGTGGGACATCGTTACTTCCTCCTGTTTCGTTGTGGTTTGAGTTCTTTAAGGCCAACATTGACACCAAAGAACCGAGTAGCTTTTCGCTTGGTGAGCAATCAGAATTCGGCAGAATCAAGCTTTATCCGAAACCTTTGCATCACCTCCAAATAACCCTGTTTAAAATACGGCAACTCATTTAACATTCTTTTTACAGCATGTTACACGTGCATCTAATCTCCCTGCCCAAATCTAATAGCAAGTCGAGTGCCAATTACAAACACTGGTTTAAAATGCCAACTTTAGGGGGTTTATGAGTTTATGAAATAGCTGTTGGTAATGCGGCGTGGAAATACGAAACATAAAAGCAGAGAAAGGCGCTGAATATGACTGGCATGGCTATGGATTTTATCTACACTGGGGAATTTCCCCCCGACTATTGCTCTGAGAGAACCTAATTGGCGAGCAAACAGTTTTAAAAAACACGAAATTATAATTTTAACAATGGGTGGATAACCACTCCAAAAGCAATCAATCGCTACGAATCAACATCAGACTGCGCCCCAAACAATAAAAGAGAATTGCGACCCAAATGAACTACCCCGCCGCAAGCAGCGGGGTATCAACAGCCTGCAACCTTTACTAATTCACGCCGCAAGCGGCGGGGAATTGAACCCGACAATACGATTAAAGACAATGTCAGTGACTAACCATAAAACCCAACATGTCCTTTGACCCACATTGTCATCCAGACTATTAATATCGCAAAAAAACTTTCGCACATGCTGATCGAGCAACAAGAAGGAAAAAAGATGATTGTAGCGGATATGGACAATTTGACGTAAAGCACTAATATCACCAGCAAAGACACTGGTGACATTTTCTACAGTGTGTATTTTTTCTACAGTTATCGGTGGTCTGGGAGAGGGAGAATCTGAAATAAATGGGGAAAAGGCGACTAAAACCTACACAACAGCTTTAGTCTGCCTGCACTTCTTTTATCACCGTCTTGAGGCTTTGTCGCAAAAGGGTTGAAACATCCCGGCCCGTTTTCTCCGAGGCCTCTTGCAACAGTTCTCTTTCTAGCTTGTTAACTCGAAAGGACAGAACAAATGTCTTCGGTTTACTGGCATAACGACTCATCACAAAATCCTTCCTTATATCACCTGAAATCCAGCGCGCCGTACGGGGCACTAGCATTGAACAACCCTCACATCATCACCTGTCAGGACGACTCCACCCCTCAAGACTCTGGCAAATATCCCTTCTTTAGGCATAACACAATCGCCGGCCTGATCATAAATAGCACAACGGTTGTGGCATTCTTTGCCAATTTGGGTCACCTCTACGAGCGTCTCGCCAATCTCAACGTGCGTTCCTATAGGCAGTGCGACCAGATCAAGACCCTGAGTCGTAATGTTTTCCGCAAAGTCCCCGGAATCTACATCCAGTCCTAGTTTGCGCATTTTGTCGATACTCTCTGATGCCAGCAAACTGATCTGACGGTGCCATTTCCCGGCGTGGGCGTCATCGACAATGCCATGATCTTCCTTGAAGCGGACAGAGGCTACTGAGGTTTTTCTTTCGCCTTTACTCTGGCTGATATTCACGGCAACTACGCTGGCAGACATACGGAATCTCCATCATATGGTTTATTTAAAAACTGACATCATTAGTGCAACTAAGGTTGTGCCGGTCCCCTGACTTAGCCACCGATTTGTGACATGGCAAAAGGAACATGCGAAGATGACGTTTGCGTCATCCCATGGCTTGCTGGTTTGGACATAACCAAGTTACGCAACACAGCCTGGATTGAGGCCGGGGAACCAGTCGACAATATGGGCTTTAAGTCAAACTCTTCATCAGAGAACAGACAACTTCTAACGTTTCCCGAAGCTGATATCCGAATCCGGTTGCAATCGTGGCAGAAATGGCCACTAAGTGGTGTAATAACACCGATAGTACCGCAGGCACCAGCAATCCTAAACTCCCGTGCAGGGCCACTCAGCCCTCCCCTGACAACCTGCGTGAACGAATAATGTTTAGCTAACCTGTTCAGAATCTCTTCACCGGTGAGAACCAGAGACTGCCAGTTGTCATTTTTGATGACAGGCATGTATTCGATAAAGCGTACGGCATACGACTTCTCCAGGCTCAAGGCCGCGAAATCAGCAATCTCTGAGTCATTAACACCACGCATCACAACCATATTGATTTTTATTGGGAAGCCTGCTTTTTCAGCGGCAGCAATACCAGCCAAGACTCGTTTCAAGTCTCCACGCTTGGTAATCCGCGAGAAAATCTCTGGTCGCAGAGAATCCAGGCTTATATTCAAGCGTTGCACTCCGGCACGTTTTAAATCTGTGGCCATTTGCTCCAGAAGCATGCCATTGGTTGTCAGCACCAACTGGTTCAACCCGGGGATTCCTGCCATGGACTCCAGGAATTTCACAAGCCCCTTACGTACCAAGGGCTCACCACCAGTGATACGGACCTTTTCTATCCCCATAGCCACGGCATGCTGAGTAAGCGTCAGCATCTGTTCATAGCTCATAACGTCGCTGTGCTTTAGCTTTTCAACCCCGGATTCTGGCATGCAGTAGCTGCAACGCATATTGCAGAGATCCGTAACAGAAAGTCTCAGATAATTAATTCTTCTACCCAGATTATCGACAAGTTTCACGGTTTCGCCCATTCAGAGCCTCAGGAATCCAGCTCGTATCTCTCCAGCTTGGTGTATAAGGTTTTTCGGTCAATTTCCAGGATTTTGGCAGCTCGGCTTTTATTACCATCTACCCTTGCCAGAACCTTGCCAATATGCTCGCGCTCCATAACCCAGAGAGGATACGGCATCGCGTCGGGGTTACTGTGTTCTTTAATTACCGGTGCCACAAGCGGCGCTGTAAAAGGTAGTAAATCAGCTGTCAGGACTGGTTTTGCTGCAAGGATACAAGCCCGGCGCACGGTGTTTTTCAATTCACGGACATTCCCTGGCCAATCGTGTGAGTAAAGAGCCACCATCGCCCTTTCGCTAACGTCCCAATCCTGCCCCAAGCTACTATTGTTCTCTTGCAGAAAATACATCACTAAAGGGAGGATATCTTCCCGCCGGTCACGCAAAGCCGGAAGATTGATCGGTAGGAGGTTAATGCGATGATAAAAGTCCTCCCTGAACTCACCCTTGTCGACGCAATCCTGAAGCTTCTTGTTGGAC
>JAAXQF010000122.1 GCA_012974435.1 Desulfuromonadales bacterium
AGATGTGTATAAGAGACAGGGCCTCAAAAGAGTATTCTAGTTCCTCTGATTGTTACGATACAGAGATGGGCAAATTGAAACTTCATGACGGCGACCCACTAGCATCATTGGCAGCAATGAATGCTGGGTTCAGAACAATCAAAGCTAAATGTTCAGCAATGTTTCCGTCCGACAAGAAGAAAAAAAAGGCAAAAGCTTCTAATAAAAAATGTTTTTCAGACTACAACTGCGACATGTACAGCAAGTGCTACAAAGAACCATTACAGCCTGAAGGCGTTTGCATCAAAACAGTAATTACTGATAAATCTGGAATTACGCAACATCAAATGCCCCCTATAAACATTCATCCAGACAGCGACAGTTTACGCCCAAACACGGACTTTGATGGTCAATGCTCTTACAACACAGATTGTCCTATTAGCTATAGCTGTGACCAGAAGCTAAGGATTTGTGTGAAGTAGTTATTGAGCGTGCGCGTTTATCAGTAATGCGCAATTTTTAGAAACTTTGCAATGTATGGAAGCCCCCGATCAGAAGATTGAGGGCTTTCGTGTTTTATGGAGTGTCATTCAAAAAACACTTCATAATATCTGACAAACAGAAAAGGCCGCCTGGAGATGATCCAAGTGGCCTTAATTTTGTGGATTAAAGAGCTTCCTGAATACCTCTATCAATAAGACTAAAGACCAAAATTATCAGTCCGGCTTCGGAGCCTTTGCGGGGGAGGCAGTTTTTTTCTTCTGATCTCTTTGAACATGATAAAGGGACACCATATCAATATGGTGTCCCTTTATCGGACCTTGGACAGTGACTCATGGTTAGCGGTTGAGCAACGAGTCGCATCTTCACGGACGTATCTACTCCACTTGCGTTTCTACATCGATGAGGACCTGCTTCAGCCGTTCCAGAGTCACTTCCAACATCTGGTTGTCTTTAACGAGAAAGGCCTTCTCCCACTGGCCGCTGGAGAGTTGTTGATCTTTCTTCTTCAGCTCGGCGGCCTTCTCCGACTGGCAGCTGGAGAGCTGTTGATCTTTCTTCTTCAGCTCGGCGGCCTTCTCCGACTGGCAGCTGGAGAGCTGTTGATCTTTCTTCTTCAGCTCGGCGGCCTTCCTTGTGGATATGCCTTCTGCAACAGGTTGAGGGTGTTCAAATCGCCTGACTCGAGGTACTGGTCGAGCCCCTGGCCGAACAGCTCGGCTTCTTTTGCCGCAGGGACATCTAGTATTGCAGACATGCTACTGCACCCACTTACCACAAAGCAACACAGGAGCCACAAGCACCACAGGGTGATTGTTCTTGTCATGTTATTTCCTTTCTGCGGTCTATCAGATAGTTGCTGTTCTTGAGTCTCTTTAAATGCTCTTTCATCCTTGGACTGTTCTGGCTGATGCTCAAAAGAAAGGGATGTTCCATATTTTCAGAGAGAGTAATGGCAATGGAAATGGTCAGGAGCTGAAAGCTGCGCTTGATAACATGCCGGTCAGTGCCGACCACGAAACCCGCCCTTAAGTCGTCATCCTGGTAAAGTTCGGGGACGTGGCTGTCGAAGTCGCTGATAATGGCTTTGGCAAGCTCCTCTGAGCGATCTGGGTTCGTCAGCACAACATAATCGTCTCCGCCGATGTGGCCGACCAGGTCGTCTTTGCTGTCGTGCCCTTCAACGACCTTGCGGAGCAGCTTGCCGACCATATTCATCGAATCGCTGGACAGTTGAACGGACCGGATGAGTGCCGACAACAGCCCACCCTGAAGTACGTCTGAATTGCTTTGCAAGGTTGCTATCGAGAAGTCTCGCCAAGCCTTCTTGTGAAACTATGGACAGGTCACCATCGTACAGTTCTACCTCAATGAACATGGTAAACCTCCTCTCTCAGACGTTTTCTGTTTTTAAAATAATAAGTCTCCTAATAAAATGTGTGATATTCCCGTAATATGTAGGGGGTACAAATCTCACATTACTTGGCAGAACATCATCAACCTTTATCAATTTCCTTTTAAGACGCCTCAGATAGCAAAAAGGCCGAGCAAGCCTAGGTTGTTACCTTCGGCAGCTCGGCCATCTTTGTGGTGTGTTTGTAGATTAAAGATCCGCCGCTTTCCGTCCCTCTCTTGCGAAAAGGTTGGCTTTCTCGAAGTATTACAAGATTAGCAGTAATTGCTGACCCGTCAAGTCATCTATTGCGCAATTTTCTGATATTTATGTGGGTAAAGAAGGGGAACATGATGGATTTTTGCAAATCCTGATATTTAAGAATTGAATTGACGGAGAAGTGATTAAAGATTGATGAGGAGGCCGAATTACTATAATTCCTCCTACATTGATTTACGGTTCTATCCACCAAACAAAGGTAGCCAGTGTTGCTCGTTTCAACAAAGCCCCATTCCATGAGGTTTTGAGGTGAATCGCTGGAAGAAAGAGTGCTTCTTCCTGCAACTCAACAAGATGTCCAAGCGATAAGGGCTGGAGACATGATTACCTTCTTTTCGTGGATAGAACCGTTGATTTAAGCATTCCAGATTGACCGAAAAGAGAAATTCTTATTGACCCTGACATTTAAGAACCAAACCCAATGATCTGCACCATAACATTCTGCCCCTCACAACTTTCTCACAATTCCCCTCGTATTGATTCACGGGTGGACTTTTGGCAGAAATGAACAATTATTACTGACCCTGATAAATAATAAAAGGCCACCCAGTGTTGATCCAGGTGGCCATCGTTTTATGGATTAAAGTGCTTCCTGAATATCGGGTTTACCGAATCATTAATTCGTCCTCAAAATCATCTTTCATGGATAGGTTTAAGGGGTGCGGGGGAGCGGCACATGACATTAACACATCCGTCACCGTCGAAACCACCAACAGCCACAATCTGTTAGGGGTGCAGAGTCGAGTCAGGAAGGCATCCTCTTGGTCCAGCGCAATATCTAATGGACAAACTGAAGGCTGTTTATCTTTGCCGCAATTCCGAATTTCCCGTTGCAATGTTCTACGCGAACAACTTCTCCCTGGCAACCAAACTTGATTGGCTTTCCAGGCACAGCAAAATTGAAACCCAGTGAAAAGTACAAATCCCCTCCTTCAGCAAAGAGATGATCGGACAGGAAATAAATGCCCTCTCGACTGACATCGCGCGATACCAACTTTTCCTGTCCGATGTAAACTGGAATCTCAACATGAATACGCTGCCAAGATCTTGCTTTATCAAAAATCATAATCTTCACCTTATAGCGACTTATGAAGGAAAAAGTTGTGTGGTGGTCTAATGATTCTGGACACCACGTATACAGTTCCTACATAAATACATTGCCGTTTTGGTAATATATGTCAATGTGGAAATCAAGAAATAAAATGGCCACTAAGGATCGAACCCTGGTGGCCATTGTTTTAGCTTCCTAAATGTCTCTATCAATAAGAAGTCGTTTTTCTTCTCGGGAGTGGTGAATTATAAGAAAGATAAATAAGCAATGGCCATGTCCGCTGCCTGAAAAACAGCTAAGCGCTGCCGCGTCCTTGTTTTGTGCAAATGATCGATTAAGCTTTTGACAGGTTCCATCCCTGCTGGAGGCATGTGGATGAAAACAGTAGCAGCGAACAGGCTGATTCAGGCCATGCAAAAGCCTACCTTCTACGATCACTCGGTCGAGCAAGTCGAACTGATCGAAACGCACATTTCATGGGTCTTTCTCGCCGGAGACTTTGCCTACAAGGTGAAAAAACCGGTAGCTTTCGGTTTCCTGGATTTTTCCACCCTGGCCAAACGCCACCACTACTGCCTTGAAGAGGTACGCCTCAATCGCCGCTTCGCCCCGCAACTCTACCTTGATGTCAAAAAGATCGGCGGTGATCCGGCCTGCATCGAAATGGACGGCAGCCCGGCTCTTGATTATGCGATACGGATGAGGCGTTTCGAGCAAAAGGACCAACTAGACCGGGTCCTGGCAGATGGCCGACTGAGCGTCCAGATGCTGGTCCGCTTCGCAAGCATGATCGCCAGTTTCCATCGAACCTCGCCCGTTGCTGAAGCAGAGCAGTCCTACGGCGCTCCGCAATCGATCATCGGACCGGCTCTTGAGAACTTCAGCCAGATCCGTCCGCTTCTTCCCTCGTTAGAGCTTCGCCAGTTGACTGTGCTGGAAAAATGGAGCTGTAAGTCCTGTGATGATCTCTATGCGTTCATGCGGCAGCGCAAAACGAACGGTTTTATTCGCGAATGCCATGGCGATGTGCACCTGGCCAACATGGCTTGGATTGATGATGAACCGATCTTGTTTGACTGTATCGAGTTCAACGATAACCTACGTTGGATCGATGTAATCAACGACATCGCCTTTCTGGTGATGGATCTGGACGACCGGGGTCAGACAAAGCTTGGCTGGCATTTTCTGAACCGCTACCTGCAGGAGTCTGGGGACTACGAGGGCTTGCGTCTGTTGCGCTTCTACAAGGTGTACCGGGCCATGGTCCGCGCTAAGGTGACCTGTATGCGGTTGGCCCAAGCGGGTTTAAGCGATGCAGAACGTAAGTATGACCTTAGTCTTTACCACAGCTACCTGGATCTGGCCAGCAGCTACACAGCGAAGCCGTCCAAGAGACTGATCATCACTCACGGGCTCTCCGGATCGGGCAAGAGCACTTTTGTCCGAGAACTGGCTGCCAGTTGCGGCGCCATCCACCTGCAGTCCGACCGGGAACGCAAACGGATGTACGGTCATGCCGCAACGGCTGATAGCCATTCACCTCCCGGTGGTGGCATCTATAGCGCCCAGGCCAATGCCGCAACCTATGAACGGCTGGAGCAGCTAGCCTCGATAGCGCTCGCAGCCGGATATCCGGTGATCGTCGATGCTACATTTTTGAAAACAACACAGCGGGACCTGCTGCGCCGCTTGGCCGCAGACTTACATCTCCCGCTGATCATCATCGACTTCATTGCTCCTGAAGCAGAATTGCGCCATCGCATTCAACAGCGGGCCATAGAAGGGGTTGACAGTTCTGATGCGAATGCAGGGGTGCTAAACTACCAGCTGACCGAGCAGCAACCGTTAGATGAGAATGAACAGCGGCAGGCAATAACCGTCTGTCCTGAGACTACTCTGGCAGAGGTTGCTGCGAGCCTCTCCGCATTGGTTAACGGAGAATAGGAGAGTCCGTTCGGAAGAAAGTACCCGCTTACCCCTTGAACATCGCCGGTGGACGTAGGGAGATAGCCGGTGGGCAAAACAACGGCATGGTGACAAGCCGGGCCGTTTGAAAATCGCTAGTTAATAAGGAAGCAGGCAAAGAGGCCGTTGGCAGAGCCGCGAGGAGGGTTGAAATGCCACCAAGGATCGAACCCTGGTGGCCATAAATTTGTGCATTAAAGAGCTTCCTGAATACCGCTATCAATAAGAAGCCGTTTTTCTTCTCAGAAGTCGTGACTTATAGGAAAGCTTTCGACTCTACCGGTAGACAACACTTCAAAGAGTGATATTAGTTAAACAACGCTGCTGCCTTTGCTTTTCCTTAATATAAGGCACGGAGAAC
>JAAXQF010000281.1 GCA_012974435.1 Desulfuromonadales bacterium
ATCCCCCACAGGCTTAACCTGCATGGCACGCACAGATTCTACAATCAGCACAGGCTCAGGGTTGCCCATACCGAAGGGAGCCAGTCCCTGCAATTGACGCAGGACGTCCAGATCCATTTCTTAGAGCAGGACAACACCGTCGTGATAAAGCTTAGGCAGCAAATCATCTTCAGAAAGAACTGATCGCGCGTACGTCTCAAATTCGGCCGCAAAAGACGGAAGCTGATCGGCAGCAACACTCAGACCGGCAGCCATTTCGTGACCACCAAAAGCAAGCAGGTTGTCCGCACAGCTCTGCAAGCCATGGTAGAGGTGGAACCCACGGATCGAACGACAGGAACCTTTACCTGTTGTGTCATCCAATGCAATCAGAACCGTTGGTCGTGAGTAACGATCCACCAGCCGGCTGGCAACGATACCGATCACTCCGGCATGCCAGCCCTCGCCACCGAGCACGATGGAGTGCGTGTGTTCAGAGCCTAGTTTTGCAACGGCTCTTTCTGCCTCTAGCAATGTTTCTTTTTCTATAACCCTTCGTTCGCGATTACATTGATCGAGATAGCGCGCCGTATTCAGGGCGCGCACCATATCCTTCTCAAGAAGCAGCTCCACGCCAAGCCCGGCGTCTTCCATACGCCCGGCAGCATTCAGGCGGGGTGCCATCTGAAAACCGACCACACCGCAGCTGACCTCTTTGACGCCAGCCACCTGTTTGAGAGCCCTGACACCAACACGCTCGCCCTTTTCCAGCAAAACCAGACCATGCCTGGTTAAGGTCCGGTTGATCCCCTTAAGCGGAACCAGATCGGCGATGGTTCCCAGCGCCACCAGGTCGAGCAAATCACGCAGGTCGGGCTCAGAGCGTTGCTTGAACCAGCCGGAGTCGCGCAATCGCTTGCGCAGCGCAACCAGCAGGAAAAAGGCAACGCCAACCCCGGCTAAACTTGAAAAAGGGAATTTGGAATCACTACGCTGAGGATTAACAATAGAGAATGCCTCTGGCAATTCGTCGGGGGGTTGATGGTGATCAGTAATAATCAGGTCGATGCCGCACTCTTTGGCCAGGGCGGCTTCGGCATGGGCAGTAACGCCGCAATCAACCGAGACAACAACGGTAACGCCGTCATCCGCCGCTTTCTGCATGGCTTCTGCAGAAAGGCCATAACCATCACGCAGCCGCAATGGGATGTGATATTCAATCTGCTCACAACCCATTGAACGTAGGCCATCTAACAGCAGGACGGTTCCGGTAATGCCATCAACATCGTAATCACCGTGAATGGCGATTTTCTCACCCTGGACCAGTGCCTGCTGAAGGCGGTCGACCGAAGTAGCCATATCCGGGAGTAGAAAAGGATCGGGAAGATCAGCGAGACGAGTGTTGAGGAAGTCGCGAGCAACATCCAGAGAAGGCTCACGACTGGCAAGAATACGGGCAATCAGCCGTGAGAGCTGGAATTCTACTGCAAACTCGTTGAGCGCAGTAAGGTCCGGTTGTTCATTCCGAGGCAGCCAGAGGCGTTCGCTTACGGGGTCCATGACAGACCCGCCTGGTTGGAAGGAGTTGTTCTTTGCGGATCAAAGACCACCTTGCCGAGGTAAGGACTACGATGACCATCGTAGAAGCTATCAACAAGCGTTGAGGGAGTCTCCCAGGCCCAGTAATTACGCAGCAAGCTCACGTCTTCAGGGACTTCTTCACCGAACACCACGTTATACTCTGCAGGCTTGCCAAACGTGTTATTTTCTATGCGGTAATCACGGGGATGGGAGGTCACAAAGAGGTTGACCGCGTTGTCGGCAAATTCATTCTCACAGATCACCGGTGAGCCAAAGTGAAAACGGACAGCGGTGTGATTATTCCTCAACAGGTTGTGCTCTACCAGAATTTCAGATTCGTTGAAGCGGACACCGACCAGGTTGTTTTCAAAAAGGGACTGTTCGATATAAACCTGAGAATCCCAGCTGTGTATCGCGCTATCGGCCTGCCTGAAAATACAGTATTCAAAAATTGCTTCGGAACTGCCGACCAGGTTGACGGCACCCCAGAAACCTGCGGAAGCGGAAGGATCAACAGCTTCGAAGACGATCGGTTTCTCAGCCGTACCCACAGCATGCACCTGCCCCTTGATGATCAACTCGTTACCAGGGAAATGGGGATGTTCAATCCAGCCGCCGCCATCGGCTTCAGCAGGCAGGAAACGTATCCGGGTTCCAGGAAGGATTGTCAGCCTGACGTCCTCTTCCAGGACCACGTCTTCAGCAATAAAGATCTCTCCCTGCCAGACCAGCTCACCGTGTAAAACGCCACGGATCGTCTGATCTTTTCCGGAAAGACAGCCCGCCATAAGAAGGCATAGTCCAGCAAGCAGAAGATAACGTTTGAGAGTGAGAAAAAACCAGGACATGAATGACATCCTTAACACATATCAGTAAGAACAGATGGTTCTCGTCGTTGTGAATAAACACAACAGGAGCAAAAAGCTAACGCAATGGCGCAAAGAGAATCTAAGCAGGACGCAAAGGGAAAGAAAAGGATAAACAATTAAGCTCTACGACTTTGCGTCTTTGCGTCTTTGCGTTAAAAAATATCTTTAAGGTGTCTTTATAAACAGTAGAATTTCTGTATCACATTATGCAAAAAAAATCGGGCCGGAAGCAAGCTCCGGCCCGATGATCATATTTTGTTACTTCTCAATCTGTGGCTGGCTTCTCAAAAACTCAAGATCCTGCCGGACCCGATCTGACCCAGGGCCAGTTGGGCTGATCTCCAGGAACTTCGTCCAAGCCTCCAGGGCTTTGGGAAAGTCCTTCAGATCATACCGATAAATGACACCGAGGTTATATATGCTCGTGGCATGAGACGGATCAACTTCATTGGCTTTAGTGAAGTTGCCAATAGCGCGATCAAACCAACCCAGACGTTTGAACATGACACCCTGATCGGTGAGCACATTCGGTGAATTCGGCTTGATGGCAAGAGCCTTGTCATAGGCTTCTATCGCATCCATAAACTGGTTGCTATCAAAATATTCGTTGCCAAGTGCGACCCAGGCCTGAAAGTTGGCAGGATCATTGGCGACAATATTCTTCAGTTCACCAAGCTTTTGCTGCAGGTTAAGCGTTGGCATAGGACCGGTCGGAGCTCCCGCAGGAGGCGAAGTCTTTATCCCGGAATCATTTTGCCCAAGCAGCAAACCGATAATGAGGCCTGCGACCAAGGTGACAACAACGATAAGCACGGTTTCTTTTTTCATCAAGCACCCCCTTTTGCAGCAACTTTCTTCTGACCACCGGAACGAAAATCATCCCAGAAGATCAAAACCGGACTGGCAACAAAGATCGAGGAGTAAGTACCGACCAGGATACCGATAAGCAGGGCAAAAGCAAAATTGTGAATAACGCCGCCACCGAAGACAAAGAGCGCCAGGACAACCAGCATGGTCGTTCCTGAAGTCAGGATGGTTCTCGACAGGGTCTCATTAATGGAGCTATTAACAACCGCAGTGAACCCCTTCTTCTGGTGTTTGCCGTAATTTTCGCGGATCCGGTCATAAACAATGATCGTATCGTTCAGGGAGTAACCAATAATTGCTAAAAAAGCTGCGATAATCGGCAAATCAATTTCCCGACCGGTGAGCGAGAAGGCACCAAGAGTAATCAGTACGTCGTGCAACAGAGCGATAATGGCACCGACCGCAAAACGCAGCTCAAAACGCCAGGAGATATAGATCAGAATACCGATCATCGCATAGAGGATCGACAACAGACCTTTCTGACGCAGGTCTTTACCAACCTGAGGGCCAACCATTTCAACCCGGCGGATATCGACCTGACCTGCACCATAGCTTGCTTCCAGGCTTCCGGAGATCAACCTGGAGAGTTCCTTGTTATTGGCGCTCTCCTGGACACGAACCAGGTACTCATTGGCATCATCGCCGAAGTGCTGAACGACGACCGAGCCGAGGTCCAGGGTTGACAAGCTTTCTTTAATTTTGGAAGCGTTGGTATCTTCAGCGAATTTGACCTGAACCAGGGTTCCACCGACAAAATCGATGCCGTAATTCGGGCCACCATTAATGACCAGGGATACCAGTCCGAGCAGGATAACAACGCCAGAGATGATCATGGCCATTTTCCGCTTACCAACAAAATCGATATTTATATCATGCTTGATAATCTGCATTGAGAGCTCCTAGATACTCAGGCGATCCACTTTACTGCGCGACAGGTAAAGATCGAAAATCAGTCGCGAAACCACAACTGCGGTAAAGAGTGACGAAATGATGCCGACCGATAAAGTAACGGCAAAACCTTTAACCGGACCGGTGCCGAACTGGAACAGGACCAGTGCAGCAATCAGAGTTGTTACATTGGCATCGATAATCGTCAGTTTCGCTTTTTCGAAACCGGCTTCCAGAGCAGCACGGGGTGTTCTACCCAGACGCAGCTCTTCCCGAATCCGTTCGAAAATAAGGACGTTAGCATCAACTGCCATACCGACGGTCAAAACGATACCGGCGATACCGGGCAGCGTCAGGGTTGCACCAAAGATCGACAACAT
>JAAXQF010000117.1 GCA_012974435.1 Desulfuromonadales bacterium
ACGCAAGGGACTTAAAATCCCTCGACCGTAAGGTTGTACGAGTTCGATTCTCGTCCCGGGTACCAGCAATTACGGCTACTTAGCCGATTATTTGAGGAATTTCTCGTGATTTCTCGCAAAATGGCCCCTCCAGACCTGTTCTGGGAGGGCCGTTTTTGTTTATTACTTACCATAATCATCACCCATAAACCGACGAATTGATTCGACGTCCTTGTTCAGATCCTTCTTCCACTTACCATAGACCTCATAGACCATCTCTTTAGAGCCATGGCCCATGAGTTCAACAACGAGGTCCGGTATGACTCCTATCGCAAGAGACCATGCTGCAAAAGAATGTCTGGTTGAGTAGGGCTTCATGTGGTCTACGCCTGCTTTTTTTTCGGCAGAATTCCAATGTCTATAAAAATCTGAACATGAAAAGTGCTCTCCTTTTGCTGTCCGAAAAAGATTTTCATCATGGGCAGATTGGAGTGCCTCTTCAAGACACGTCCTAATTGCCTTCGTGATGGGGATTTCGCGGGGCCGATAAGGGGTCTTGCCTAGAGTGGACTTTTTACCATTTCGAGAGACAAAGTTTACTATCTGTAGCGAATCTTCGGTGATATCTTGCTTCCTTATCCCTGCAATTTCACTGGCGCTCAATCCTGTCAAAAACATGATGCGCGTTACATTGACATAGCCTGGGTGCATGTTCTCTACGATCTTCATAGCGTCTTCAAAACGCCAAACCGGAATATTAGGTTTAACTCCCAAGGGAAGGCGTTTAGGCGGACCTGGTGGCATGAATTTCTTCATGTCGCGAAATGGATCGCGTTGTTGCAAATTGTATTCGTCACAACCTGCTAGCCATATCTGTCTGAGAACCGTAAGAGTGTCAAAAATTGTCTGTCGTGCTAGCGATTTCTTTAGATTCAAAGTCAGCTCCTTCACTTGTTTGTTCCTGCGAGTTCGCCAATGAATTTTGCGACTTCGGTGCTGTTGAACTGGCCAAAAGCCATGTTTTCAAAATAGGGGAGTATCCTGCTCCTTATTTTTGATTCATACGCTTTGCGTTGGCTCTCTGAAGTGAAGTTCGGAACAACTTCATCACGATATTTCCTGATCACGTCGCCCATAGATATCGTTTGGGGGTCAATATCTATGTTCCCTCTTTCTAGCCTCGTGAAGTGAGCTATTTTTACTGGTTTGGCGCCAGGGAATGCCCGTGAGAATTTAAAAGTACCGCGCTCAATCTTTGCCATGTTGCGATCTAGCCAGTCCCCCCATTCTTTAATTTTATCATCGGTTGGGAGGGCTCTTGTTGACACCTCAACCCTCTCACCAAAATAGTAAAAGAGGATATACATATACTGGCAACCTTTTTTGAGATACAGGCGTCCTTGAGAGCGTATTTCTGCGTTTACATCCATTTCAGCCTCCTGGTATTAATAGTCTGGGTTGATTTGACTGCAAGAGCTATTTGTTTTCGCACGCCCGTTGTGTGTGCTTGCCGTTGGTTCAGGCTCTATTGCTGTGTGATTATTCTTAGTGTGGTCATAATGGGTTTCAGGTATGGAGAAAGCATCTTCGAAAAGTCTATCGACGATGTCTGCATGGAAATAAAGAGTGACTCCGATTTTTATGAAATGGCGTCCTTCTCTCAGGGTCCCATTTTTCCGCCATTTATTTATAGTGTCTTTGCAAACATGGAGTTTATTGAGTACCTCATCGAGGCTCAGCGGGTTATCCATGTGCTGCCCTTTTAAGGTTTCATTTAATGCGGACAGTTCGTTTTTTATTTCCACAAGCAATCCCTCCCACGACTCTGATTTCTTGGTGTCAGTTGATAGGTGAGATTTTAAAAAATCTCCCTGGATGACTTTTCGACTTCCGCTCGATAGCTTGCCTTGAGCAGCGTGTACGTCGATTTGGTTCAAATGCAAACCTTTTGGTCGTTAGTAAGATTCATGCTCGTCGCCTCCGGTGTTTATGGGTTGAATTGATGATCTTTTCGAGATTCCTTTACCTCAATCAGCAGGCTGATTTTGCCTCGTATTTGCACACTGGACAGTTATTAGTCGCTGGTGCTTCACTTTCATAGTCCGTGAAGCTAGAGAAATAACTTCTGTGGTGCCTTAAGCAGTACAGCCTATAAATGTCGTTGAACGATCCTGGTAAGTTATTGGCGTAGAAGTACGCTCCATGCAAACTGGAGTCGAGAACGTAATTCTGAATGGCTTCCATTGTTTCGAACCGTTGCAGGAGCTGGGTACACTCTTCCAGTCCCTCTTTTTGAGGAGCCTTGATGAAACCCTCAGACACAAGTCGACCTATGGTGCTTTTACTGAGTCGCTGATTGAGGTTACAGAGTTTGGCGTGCCATTTCCGCAGTGGAGGGGTATAACCAAAGCGAAGGCTGTTTATGAAAAATGACCCTTTTGATTTCACCGTGGGTCGACTTGTGTCTTTTTGTGAGGCTCGTTTTGAAATCGCGAAGAATTTTGCGAGAGATGCTGACGCTATGATTTTTTTATTTTTCATGACAAAACCTTCCGCTTATGCAAAAATAAACAAATATCTATAAAAGACTGACTTCGAAAAGGAGAGTACCG
This sequence comes from Desulfuromonadales bacterium, assembly GCA_012974435.1. GTDB lineage: Bacteria > Desulfobacterota > Desulfuromonadia > Desulfuromonadales > BM103 > M0040. The sequence goes on from JAAXQF010000117.1 coordinate 2,592, forward strand.
AAATATTATGACTAAGTCAAGAGCAGAAGACGATCCCACTCATGATTTTGGAGATAGGCTCAAGGAGGCAAGGGTTGCCGCAGGTCTCGGTCAGAGTGGTTTGGCTGATGCGATTGAGATGTCTCAAAATTCCGTAAACAGATTTGAGCGCGGCTATAGCGTGCCTGCGGGCGATGTTGTTGTGTGGATTGCAGAGATTCTCAATGTTGATGTGAACTGGCTTTTGACTGGTGATATTAGTGGGCGGACCAATTTTCTTGTTCCGATAAGAGAGCCTCATGTAGAGAGCGATGGTTCTAAAACAGACCGTTTTGACCGGACCGAGAACTTTATTTCACTGCCGGGTACAAAAGAATATGACCGGGTTGTTCGGATGCCTGATTTATCTATGGTGCCAAGGATATATGAACAAGACCTGGTGATTACTCGGTTTGCCGAGGTAAAACCTGGGGATCTCGTCGCGTTTTTTGATGAGTATTGTACGTTTCACGTCAGGTGGTTCAGGAGGATAGATGGCAAGGATTTTTTTGTTGCTGAGAACAATGACTATCCACCCATACGTTTTGATAGCAGTAAAATTTTCGACCGGGTAGTGTCTTCAGTTAGGATAACTGAATTTTAAGGTGTGCTCATTTTGTCAAATTTATCAGTATTCTTTCCTCCACCCACAGATGCGACTCAGAAAGTTTCGACCAGCCAAATGATCTTCTTCCGCTTTACGTTCTTCTAGTTGCGCCGGATTAATCCCGGTCATTTCTGTGAATATGTTCAAGTTGAAGGGGATATAGTTCGCTGTTTTGGTCCATCGGTCCTGACCTTGCCGTACTTGGATTCTCAGAAATGCAAAATCGTCGGGTAGCAGAGGTCGCTGAACAAGTCCGGGCTCTACTTGATCAAGGTGTCTTAGTAACCCTTTTATTACGGATTGCATTGGGTATCTACTTGCGTTGGTTCTCAGTGTTACTCCTTTTTCCTGCGCGAACTCTTCCCATAGATTTTCAAGCAGGCTCATCCTCACCATCAGGTCGTTGCCGTGCGTGAAGCTACCATATGTTCGATTATCTACATTCAAGTCGAGATTCAGAGTGTCTTGGTTGTATCGATTGATGTGTTTAGCAAGGTGATGCTCGAAAAACTCTTTTAACAGTTGGGATGCGCGCAATGCTGCGGGGACTGGCTCTGAATTATTGAGATTGAGAGTTCGACTCGGTTTCGTTATTTTGATGCCTTCTTCAAGACCATCTTCGTCAATCACTAGATAGTCGCCCGTCTCTTTTTGTTGTAGTGCTTCCAGGTCTTTATTAACGACTTTCATTGAGGACATTTCGTCTTGGCGGGCTGCTCTGTCAGCTTGTTGAAGTAGGTAGGGCAGTGGTCTTAAGTTCGGCGTTCTTCTATCCATAGGGTTGTCCATGTGGTGTTTCGCGACAGCCTCGAAGACGCTCAATAAATCCCTTCCATCTACTCCGACGAGACTTACAAAATATCGGGCTGCATCGACGCTGTATATTGGATGGTCACTGCTTCGATAGTGACTTTTTCCGCCTTCTCTCGGGTAGAACAAAGGGTGCTTGCCAATATCGTGTATGAGACCAGCAAGAGCTGCCAGATAGGCTATCGTTGGGCGTTTGATCTGATTGCCTTTGGTTGTAATGCGGTAAGCGTGCAAGCAGGTATTGAAGCTGTGGTCAAAGAGGGAAATTTTTTTTAGTGACTCGTATCTGTGGTCAACTTTGCTCTCTTTTTTAATATCAAATTTTGATACGACTGATTGCACATCGCCATGATCGACGAGCCAGTAAACCACTTCGGTAGCGAATACTCCGATAGACCGTAACCGAGGGTCTTGTGACGAAATGAGTGGTTCAAATATCTCTCGATAGATGGTTGAAGCTTTTCCGATTAGGCATAATTCTGGGCTGTCAGCGTATTTAGCCTTTATCCCTGTTCGATAAGCCTAGGTTCCCATTGAGGTCTGGTGTGTTGTATTCGGTCAGAATTTCTTCTTTTTTGAGATCACCAAGCGCATTGGCGGCACAAATATTTCTGATTAGTTGACGATTTTCTATATGTCTTTTTTCAGTCTTTGGCACCTCAGATGTTTCTTCCTGAGGACTCTCGCCTGAAGGTACTGGCATTATTAGTGAGAGAAAGGCTGAAATAAGAATAAGGCCCCAGCCGCTTCCGGTCGGGATGTTCAACGAAAAAGCGATAACAACTGAAATCGCTGAACCTAAAGCAAAATACGTCAGTCTGAAGACATAGGTCCATATCATGTCAATTTTCTCCCTGGTCTATTTGCGTTTTTTTACGTTTGCGACGTTGTCTGATCGTCGCGGAAATTTGCTCAAGCCTAACCTTTGTCGCTTGGATGCAAGCAGGGGCGGCAGCCCAGTCGACAGTTTCTCGCCGTTGAACATATGAGCAAAATCTCTGCACATCACTTGTATGATGGCCAGGCAGAAGTTTGACCGAGTACAGATAAATTAGGCAGCGGCGGATCTTGCCCCGGCCTGTTTGATTGGCTAGGTAGGTTTCTGCCGCACGTTCCCAACGGGTGGTTGCTGTCGATTCAATGAGCCGTTTGACATTCTGTCGCGTATGCCGATTTTGCAGTTGAATAGCGATGAGGTCGGCGCGTCCCCAGATTCTGCTCAAAGCATTGAGTATAAGAATGTCCTGCTGTGAATCTGTACCTTGAATAGCACCATGTTTTTGCAGGAGGGTCAGGGTTGATTTAGTCATCCGTCGACTATCGTAAGTTGGGTCGGGGTCGAAATACGTCCACGGTTGTTTGCTGCTGTGCGCACGGCTAAGATGCTTCAGGATGCTTTTGAGTGCGGTAAGTCGATGCAAGGCCGCAGGGTGGGGTTCTTGCCGTGCTCTTTCTTGTGCCTGGCGATCAAGCTTCAGGAGGTCAGCC
>JAAXQF010000282.1 GCA_012974435.1 Desulfuromonadales bacterium
GTATTCGGCTCGCTTGTAGCAGTTTTGGTATCAGTGAAACCTGCTACCGTTATCGGGCCAAACTTTCTCAGGAGAATGTGAGCATCGCTGATTGGCTGATTCGCTTGACCCACAATCAACGGAACTGGGGATTTGGTCTGTGCTTTCTCTATCTCCGCAACGTCAAGGGGTTTGGCTGGAATCACAAGCGAGTCTATCGGATTTACCGCGAACTTGAACTGAATTTGCGAATCAAGCCCAAGAAACGGCTCACACGGGAGAAACCAGCCCCGTTACTTGTTCCCGAAGAGATAAATCAGACTTGGTCGATGGATTTTATGCACGACCAGTTATCTGATGGTCGGAGCTATCGGTTATTCAATGTCATAGATGACTTTAACCGTGAGGGTTTATGCATCGATGTGGATTTTTCATTACCCTCCGAGCGGGTCATCCGGGCACTGAATCAGGTTATTGAATGGCGTGGCAAGCCACGAGCAATTCGCTGTGATAATGGACCTGAATACATAAGCGAGAAGCTACGAGCGTGGGCAGAGAAACGAGACATAACGCTACAGTATATTCAGCCGGGCAACCCACAACAAAATGCCTATGTTGAACGCTACAATCGTACGGTTCGTTATGACTGGTTGGCTCAATATCTGTTTGAAACTATTGCAGAGGTGCAGGAATATGCAACCTCTTGGCTCTGGACATATAATCATGAACGACCCAATATGGCATTGGGCGGTATAACGCCAAAACAGAAATTAGCTTTGGCAGCATAGGCCTCTACTTTTGAAAGCTGTTACAAATGGGAGGATTACCGGGTAGGCTAGGAGAATCTGACCCTCTGGCGACACTACTGTCGCATGCTAAAATTGGCGTGCAACTTTTCTTCGTTATAAGCGGATTCGTTATCGCACTTCCGTTTGCAAAAGGCCACCTTTGCGGCAGCAAACTTCCTCGACTTAAGCAATTCTTCTTTCGTCGTCTTACTCGTCTTGAACCACCCTATTTTCTAAATCTGCTTGTCTGTTATTTGTTGAGCATTTTAGTGACAGAGAAAACAGCAAGCGGCCTTTTACCTCACCTCCTTGCAAGCATGGGCTATGTTCACAACATTAGTTATGGGTCGATGAGCGCCATCAATATTGTTGCATGGTCTCTTGAGGTTGAAATTCAATTCTACATTCTTGCTCCATTGATAACATCAATTTTCATGATTAGTTCGAAGACATACCGACGAGCATTACTGGTGGTGATTATTGCTGCTTTCTCTTCAATTAATTACTTCCACGCAATTGGAGGCCTATCGGTTCTCTCTAATGCACAGTATTTCTTAACCGGCTTTCTATTGGTAGATGTCTACTTGACTGATTGGAATCAAAATCCTGAAAAGACAGCGACATGGGATTTGGTTTCAATCCTAACATGGGGGACTATTTGCGCTTTGATGTTCCAAGGTGTAGTTGGGAAAGCTTTCATCGTTGTTCCAATGTTTGTCGCATACTATGCAGCCTTCAAGGGAACCTGGAGCAATAAGTTTTTTTGTCAACCAACTATCTACACAATCGGAGGGATGTGCTACACAATTTACCTTTACCATTTCATAGCTATCTCAGGATTCGGACGTGTTCTTACCCCTTTAAACTTTATAAATCAAACACCTCTCTGGCTCTCAATTATCATCGCTAGTACAATTCTAATCCCCGTTATTTTATTGTGTTGTACTTTCTTGTTCGTGTTCACTGAGAAACCATTTATGAAGAAAGACTGGCACCTTAAATTGCCACCTTTATTCAACAACTCTAACAATCGTGAGGCTGTTCTTTCTGGAACTAGGATTAAGACTACAGAGTAGAGGGGTCTGAGTTGACTAGCTCCCACCTGTCACCATCTACAACAAGCAAGAGTTTTGTCTCAAATATTGTAAGTATCCCCCGACAAAGCCGGGGGCTTTATCCGGGAACTGCTCAAAGCGGTTGGCTCAAACCTTGGGCCGCCTGAACGCGGCTAGCTGAGCAGTTTCAACTGATCGACTCTGCGATCTTCTTGTTCTTGATTCCGAATGTAATTTCGGATCACTTCTTCATCACGCCCCACCGTAGAGACAAAGTATCCCCTTGCCCAAAAGTGCTCCCCTGTGAAGGTGGGGGAGCGTCCACCAAATGTCCGTGCGATATGAATCGCACTCTTTCCTTTGATATATCCAACGACCTGGCCTACCGCATACTTCGGCGGGCTCGCGATATACACATGAACATGGTCGGAGCATACGTGCCCTTCCAAAACCCGACACTCTCGCTGCCTCGCCAACTCCCGTATCACTCCAAGGTGTTGCCGAAGGTGACCATACAGCGTCTTCCTGCGATACTTTGGTATCCAGACAATGTGGTACTTGCAGTCCCATTTTGAATGACTTAAGCTTTGACAGTTCATCAAAAGCCTCCTTCTCTGAGAACTTTGAGTGGTTCACAGATGGGAGTGCTTTCAATTACTCCCGGAACTGCCAAACTTTAAGGGTCACCCGGCAAAGCCGGGAGGTTTCCTTTTGTACTAACAGAGCCAAAAACAAAGACAGCCAACCACAAAAATATTTGCAATTCTCCTTCATTCCACATAGTGTTCACGAAATGAACGATGGGTCAAAAACGAAGCAGGAAGGTCTCCACTCGCTCCTCCTGCTGTCCGAACTCGAGAGCGGCGAGCAGATTTCCCAGCGCGAGATCGCCAGTCGGCTCGGCATTGCCGTCGGGCTGGTCAATGCCTACCTCAAGACCCTGACCATTAAAGGGTTTGTGCAGGTCAAGGCCTTTCCGCGCAACCGTTATGCCTATCTGCTCACCCCCAGCGGCTTCGCCGAGAAGAGTCGCCTGGCCTATCAGCAGGTCACCTATTTCAACAAGCTGTTCCGCATCGCCCGCGCGGACAGTCGCCACCTGTTCAAGCAACTGAGCGCGGAGGGAGTCGAATCGGTCGCCTTCTGCGGCGTGGATGAATTTACTGAAATTGTTTACCTGTCGTTGCAGGAGGCGCGACTGAAACTGGACGGCGTGTTCGACAACAACCGCACCGAGCCCTTCTTTGGGCATCAGGTTCTGTCGCTGGAGTCAGGGGTTGCCGATTCCAGCCGCCCGATCATCATTACCACGGTGCGCAACAGCGAGTCCCTGCGCCAGCAATTGCTGGCGCTTGGGGTTGCTGATGAGGATGTTATTATTGCGGCCCAGGCCGATTAGAACTTAGTCGAAAAGCGAGGATAGGCACGAAAATGGAACTCACCGGGAAAAAGATTCTGGTAACAGGCGCCGACGGATTTATCGGTTCCCACTTGACCGAGGAGTTGGTCAGGCGAGGCCATGACGTGCGCGCCTTCGTTCTTTACAACTCCTTTAACTCCTGGGGCTGGCTCGATCATGCCGCACCAGAGGTTAGGCAGAACCTAGATGTCTTCGCCGGTGACATACGTGACCCTCATGGTGTAAGGCATGCGATGAAGGGATGTGATGTCGTTCTGCACTTGGCCGCACTTATTGCTATCCCCTATTCCTACCATTCGCCAGATACCTACATCGACACCAACATCAAGGGGACGCTGAACATCGTTCAGGCCGCCCACGAGCTTGGCGTAAAGAAGGTCGTACACACTTCGACCAGTGAGGTTTATGGGACCGCACAATTTGTCCCCATAACAGAAGAACATCCACTACAGGGACAATCGCCTTATTCTGCTTCCAAGATCGGGGCCGACCAGATTGCCATGTCGTTCTATAACTCCTTTGAAACGCCAGTGGCCATCATTCGCCCTTTTAACACCTACGGTCCGCGCCAATCCGCACGAGCCGTCATTCCAACCATCATTACTCAGATCGCCAATGGGAAACGTGCCTTGAAGCTGGGAGCAATACATCCCACGCGTGATTTCAATTATGTGGCCGATACCGTGCAAGGGTTTATCGCTGTAGCCGAATCGGATAACTCAATCGGTGAAGTAATTAATATCGGGAGTAATTTCGAAGTTTCCATCGGTGATACGGTCCGCATGATTGCCGAAGTGATGGGGGCAGAAGTCGAGATCGAAACCGACGAGGTGCGACTGCGGCCAGAGAAGAGTGAAGTCGAACGGCTTTGGGCGGACAACAGCAAGGCAGCGCGCTTGCTCGGATGGAAACCGAAGTATGCTGGGTTGGATGGCTTGCGAGCTGGATTGATTCAAACCGCCGAATGGTTCAGTAACCCGGACAACCTGCGTAATTACAAGTCAGATACCTACAACATTTGAGTCGAGCCATGGATTGCACCGAAGTTCTCAATACCCTTAAATGCGTGATCGGCCAGACTGATGATTTTGTCAGCCTGCATGAGCCGACCTTTGCCGGAAATGAGTGGACCTATGTCAAGGAATGTCTTGATACCGGCTGGGTCTCCTCGGTGGGCAGTTACGTTGATCGCTTCGAGGAGATGCTGGCCGAATTTACCGGTGTTAAGCGGGCGATTGCGGTGGTCAATGGTACTGCTGCACTGCATGTGTGTCTCATTCTGGCC
>JAAXQF010000330.1 GCA_012974435.1 Desulfuromonadales bacterium
GCCGCAGCGGATCTGTAATACCTGGGCGATTGTCGATAAGTGTTACCCGCCAGGGCGGATCAAGGTGGTGTTGATTGAGCAGGATTTGGGGCTTTAGAAAGTAAGGTTGCAACCTTGCAAGCCTTACCCTAAGATTTTTTTGTTCAAATGGATTGGTCAACCTGGGGCGGTCTGACATGATTAAACATCAAAATTAAAGACTTGACCCCGATGATGCAGGGACTTTCACCCTTCGATGCATGCCGATTTTTATCGGCGCTTTCGACGCGACCCTCATTTTCTTCGAAAAATAAATCTGTCCCCTTTTCTACTCGATTTCTCTCCGCCTACATTCATTAAAATGAAATTCGCACCGACTTGTCACAAACATTATCCGTACGAATTGCCTGAATATGCGTGAACTTCCACATGTCTTTGACTTCAACAACTGCAAAACCAAGTTTCTTCAACCCACTCACAAATCCATCTCGACCACTGAACCTTGAGGTTGCCTCAATGATGTGAAGCTGGCCATCCAATTTCAAGGTTCGATACGCCTCGCGTAGATAATCGGTGAAATTTGAACCCATCAGCGACAAAGAGAATATGGCTGCATCCAGACTGCCATCCTCAAGTGGAACATGCGCCATGTCACATTCAATTACATCATCGTTAATAGCCACATAATCGAAGCTGTAAACTGTATGCCTGTCCGAAATTTCCGCCGCTAACGATGCCTCTCCACAACCAAAGTCACCGATGATCAAATCACTGCGCAATTGAAACCAGCGGATCATTTCTTGATACGGAATAACTGTCCACTCCTCTCGGGCTTTGCGGTAGAGCGTGTGGTACTGCGCCCACTCTTCTAGATTCGCCTGTAGCCTCTCGTAGGTCTTATGACTCTGGCCTTGGTTCCACTTTCTGTTCATATTCGAGAAATCGCCATACCTGCGCAGACGAAAGGATGATTCATCTTCACTTACGGCAGGCAGTGGGATTTGAATCGGAGCACGAACAATAGTTTCCAGGTGGCCAGACTCCAGACGATTCAACCAGCCGATGACATCCTGATAAGCCTGAGCCGATGAGCGTAGGTGTCCTTCAGGCACCACACCATCCACTGCAGCATCGGCAATCGATTTCTTGAACCGCAAGCGTTGCATCTTGGAATCGCACCATGACCAACGCTGACCATTCACGACAGCATTGGTTAATGGAATTATCACATCAACCTTCTGGGTTTGCCCTTGCCGATAAATACGACCTTTTAGCTGCTCGAACTCGGCATGTGTCCATGGGAGGACATTGATAATCAGACGACTACAGACCTGCTGCAGGCCATCAACCCCAGTCCCAATTGCACTTGAACCAATCAGGACATCCAGATCGCCATTAATAAAGGCGTCAAGTCCACTCTTATCTTCTCCGGTAAAGAACCCAACCTTCCAACCGGCATCTGTAGCCGCCTTCCAGAGTTCCCGATCAATCCCCTGAATGTAGTGGGTATAAATAAGTGTTTTTGGTTGAAGGTGGTCCAGAATTACCGGAAGCCTCGAACGGGTCAGAATCTGTTCCAATTCAAGCGGTGAGCCATGCTTACCCAAAGCACGAATTTCATCAATGGCCTCTGAACAGTCGATTTCTGGGGTCAGCGTTTCACAGGCAACATCATACTCTGGCATCCACCGCGCCCCAAGACTTACCAGCTTCTGGTGAAGTTGCATGCAGTTTGCCAGAGTAGGCTTGGTTGAAATGTCCCCATGTTCCACCCCCGTTACCAATTCAATCAGGCTTTTGCCTTCCTGCAGATTGTTAATCACCGGTGTGGCAGACATTCCCAGCACGTATAAATCAGGATTCTTTTTCGCTGCAAGCGCGACCATCGCAGAGATCATTTGTTTACGCCTGGACATATCCTCAACGTATCGCTGCTTGGTGAAATGCACCTCATCAATAACGATAAAGTCAACCTGCTCATCAGCAACCAACCTTGCCACCTTTTCAGCGGAATCGGATTGCTGATAGGCCTCATAATTGAGAATCAGATAGCGAGGGCAGCGGTCTGCCGATGTTCCAAATCCGCTCATATCACCAGCAAACTGGTTCCAGTCTGGGTAGAAGGTTTTTGTCGCGACCAGGCTGTCAGGGTAAGCAGCAAGAATTGCATCTTCCCAACCTGCAACCACACTGTTTGGGCAACAGATGACAGTTAATCGTGACCCCGTAAGACGGCTTGCCAAGATTGCCGACAGCGTTTTGCCTGCACCAGTGCCTGACCAATTACCAACTCTCTTCTTCTGCTGGACACGGACGGCAATGAGACGTTGCATCAGGTTCGGCGGTGCAGGAATCCCCTTGACCGTAAAGGAATAGCCAACAGGTATCGACATAGCTTTGGCTTGACGATACTCGCTCAAAAATTCCAGACGAACCCGCTCAGCGTACTCAGAGCCAGCAAAAGATTCCGCTTGAGCGACGGCCTCTTGCTCATTCCTGAAAGTATGCCGCCAGATTTTACCAATCCCTGATGAAATGAGAAACTCAACCGCTTCTTCGTCAGCGGACGTTACCGCCGCAACCTGCAAAGAGCACAGAACGGCCTTGGTCTGGACAAGTGGGAGACCTGACTCCTCGCCATCTTCCTTTTCGAGATCATCAAAAAGCCCAAGTTGCGAATCGGGACTAGCATTGGTCGCATTGCTGGGTAACGGACCTGACTCTACTCCAGCCTCTTCCAGAGTCAATGAATGGTCATCGATGAAACGATCAACCAAGGAATCTTCTCCGTTACAGAATTTCTTAATTTCATCGAAAGGAAAGCGGCCTGTCGCTAGAGCCTTTACGAAGCCTGTTCTTTTCGCGTAGTTGCCCAACAGACCGTTTTGCTGGAAGAGTAAGTACAACTCTGCGGGCGTAAAGTTTTGCAGATGTTGTTTCAGGGCACCAACAAAGCCCCTGATCGCATTTACCGACCAACCGTGTTTGCAAACAGGACACCCCCCTTGGTTTAGCGTGCGATTCCTTACTACTGCTTGCCATTCATGGCTGGGATTTTCACTACACCTCCACCACACTTTGTGGCCGCTTGCTACAGAGATCGTCCCTATGGATTGATTCTTATTCTTCGTGGGGTGCCATTCAGAAGCGATCACTGGGTAGGCTAAAGCCAAAGGATTCTCTTTGCATTTTGGGCACTTGCCACTTTTAACTTTAGATTGAATTGTAGATTTCCATGAGTGAAAGTTGTCTTTATTGCACTGCCACCATATTTTCTTCCCACTACCATGACTAACTTCTGTCGGCCCGAGTTTGTTTTTGACTGGATGCCAGTCTGCTACAATGTGCGGATATTTCTCTAAGGCTGACATTTTTATTGCAAAACTATTTGCACTTATCTCGCTCGCACATTTGGGACAACCTGATCCATTACGAGTTCGGCTAAAAATCCTTGCATGCCATACATGGCTAGGGTTTTCGCTACACTTCCACCACACCTTACTATTTGACCCGATGGTTATTTCCGAGGGTGAAAGATGTAAGTTTAGTGTCGGGTGCCATTCGCTACAAAGTAGCGCTGAATATTCCTTCAATGTTGGCAATGTGTTTTTTGGGGTCTGTCTTTTAGTATGTTTTGTGACTCGACAGAATGGGCACGTTCCACCGCCTCTTCTTCTCGTATCGACTTGTACTTTCCACTCATGAGTTGAGTCAATAATACAGCGCCACCAGACAGACTTTCTAGATGACGCGCCAATCCGATCAGGTTCAAGCCCTGCATTATTGGTTGGATGCCATTCTTTTAACAATCCGGGGGTACTGCTTATAGCCAAAGACTTATTGGGAGAATATAATTTGCGGCATTCAGGGCATGAGGTTCCGATACGTGTTCTTTGCCCTATTTTTGCTCTCCATTCATGCTCCGTGTTTAGGACGCACCGCCACCATGCACTTTTACAGCTGCCAGGGAAAACTTGAGTGGCCTTTAAATCCCCATTTTTTATCGGATGCCACTCCGCCGCAATTTCTGGATAATGATGTGCCAGAGATTCCTCCGGCACGATCCATTTGCCAGCACAAACCAAACAACCACTACCCATTATTGTTCTTTGCCTTACCATTGTCGGCCATACATGCACAGGGTTCTTGCTGCAGCGCCACCAGACTTTCTGTCTGCTATTGAATTTAATGTCGGCAGGCGTTAGGTCGCCATTCTTGGTGGGATGCCACTCAGCGGCAATCTCAGGGTGGGTTACAGATATTGGTTCAGACATGGTTCCCCTCCATGTTGCTTCAAATATTAAAAGGCGAAAAAATCCTCAGCACGACTACTTAGCTCACATTACCACCCGGGCGAAGAAAATCAGAACAAAAAGCATCTATTTAAATAAGCAGATGTCAGCATTATGCTACCGTACGACTGATTCTAAATCTCGTGTAAAAGCCATAGGGTCACATCTTAAATATTAAGTATTGATCGAATTTCTAATCTGATTCATATTGCCTCCAATCGATTTACTTGC
>JAAXQF010000627.1 GCA_012974435.1 Desulfuromonadales bacterium
TCTGATAACTTCGGATAAAGTCAAAGGCAATACCGCTTATATTTGTGGTTTAAAAACATCAGATCTTATCAGACCTTATCTGCGGCAAAATAAATGTTTGAGGTTTTGCCTTTCGCGTCCCCCGTCCCCTTCCCACCAGGCAAAGCTTGGCATGTGAGATTTATGAGAAGCGATGTGTGTGATGCGTCGATTTAATCTTTGCGGAAATCGGTGGCGTATGGCGCGTGGCGAGGCAAGGCTCATGGACTTTAAGCTCGTTCCCTTAATCTGGCCTCAATAAGCCACTTCTCGTCAAGGAAATCCTTGGAGTTCCAAGTTGTATCCATTATCATTACAAGTTATGATTTTTAGCTCTTTTCTCAATAAATAATTCGAGGCATTTTTAACAGGGATGAAGGGGATGAAAGTGATAAAAGCCTAAGCCTGATCTTATGGTTTAACCCCAAAAGGTCGTGCTTTGATTGGTCTATCCCCTTAATCCACTGCAACCCTGTAAATTGTGCTGACAAAACAGGAGTTTAAGGACATGAAGTCGCAATTTGCGACCTCAAATTAGTGGGGCGGCAGGCGCACCACCTTATGCCTTTTCAGAGCAGGGCGTGGCCATGCTATCCAGTGTTTTGCGTAGCACACAGGCAGTGCAGGTTAATATCGAGATTATGCGTACTTTTGTCAGGTTACGCAGGATACTCTCTTCGCATGCTGATCTTGCTGAGCGGCTTGAGATTTTAGAGCAAAAATACGATAGTCAGTTTCGTGCGGTGTTTGATGCTATCCGTTAACTCATGAGTTCGGATGTTACCGAGAAAGATTCGATTGGCTTTTAATCTTTTAAAAGGTGGCTGTCCCCAGAAGTGTAAATTAAGTTCTTTGAGTTTGATCAGCGTTGATCATGAAAATCAGCGTCCAATTGTTTTTTATTGTTATGTATTGTTTTTGAATGGAGGGAAGCATGGAAAAGGAGCATCTTGAGATGATTCTCGAAGATATTAACGGCAAATTCGACCTAATTCTTGAAGGACACGAAAGTCTCCGGGGCGAGATCCGTGAACTGAGTCGCAAAACTGATGAACGCTTTGACCTGGTTGACTTCAAAATTGATGTATTGAACAAAAAAATCGATGGGGTTGCTGACGACCTGAAGGATCATCGTGCAGACACTGAGGCGCATTATGGTGCTTATCAGGTGAAAGAAGATTGTATCTGCGGCCAATTAATGATTTGAAGTTTTAGGCCTCCGCGTTCCTCGTTTTCAACTGCACAAAGGTAGGTGTCTAGTGGTTTCAATTAACGATATTCTCGAGCGTAAAGCAAAAATCGCCGTCATCGGCCTCGGCTACGTCGGCCTTCCTCTCGCTGCAGCCTTCGGCCACAAAGCCGACATCATCGGTTTCGATATCGATGAGCGCAAGATGGCGCAGCTGCGCGATGGTTTCGATGCCACCGGCGAACTGTCCTCAGAGCAGCTCGAAGCAACGACGATCGATTACACCACCGATCCGGCACGGCTGAAAGAAGCCCAATTCCACATCGTTACAGTTCCCACTCCCATCGATGGCAACAACAAACCGGATCTTCGACCGATCGAATCGGCCAGCAAGATGATCGGCGCGAACCTGGCGAAGGGCAGCATTGTTGTTTACGAGTCGACGGTTTATCCCGGTGTTACAGAAGAGATCGCTGTGCCGATCCTTGAAGAAGTGTCGGGCTTAAAATGCGGCATCGATTTCAAGGTCGGTTACTCGCCCGAGCGCATCAATCCGGGCGATAAGGTTCACACTGTCGACAAGATCATCAAGGTCGTCTCCGGGCAGGATGCCGAAACGCTGGAAACAGTCGCTCAAGTTTACGAGATGGTGGTAACCGTTGGCGTGCATCGCGCCGCCAGCATCAAGGTCGCTGAAGCCGCCAAGGTCATTGAGAACACCCAGCGTGATCTCAATATCGCCCTGATGAACGAGCTGGCGCTGATCTTCGGGAAAATGAACATCCCCACCCGCGATGTCCTCGCCGCCGCCCGAACCAAGTGGAACTTTCTCCCCTTTACCCCCGGCCTGGTTGGTGGTCACTGTATCGGCGTTGATCCCTACTACCTAACCCACAAAGCCGAGCAGATTGGCTACCATCCCCAGGTAATCCTCGCCGGTCGCCGTATTAATGATGGTATGGGCAAGCATGTCGCCGAACAGACCGTCAAGAAACTGATTATGCAGGACAAACCCGTTAAGGGTTCAAGAGTTCTGGTTCTCGGTCTCACCTTCAAAGAAAATTGCCCCGATGTCCGTAACACCAAGGTTGTCGATATCGTCTTGGAACTCAAAGAGTACGGTGTCGAGGTGTTGGTCCACGACCCCATGGCAGATGCAGAAGTCACAAAGCACGAGTATGGCCTCGATCTGGTCGATCTTGAGGGGCTTGCAGCGGTGGATGGTGTTGTTTGGGCTGTTGCTCACTCGGCTTTTGATGATATCACTCCGAAGCGGCTTAAAGACCTTTGCGGTAATGCCCATGGCTCCGGGGTGGTGATGGATGTGAAGGGTGTGCTGACGCGGGATGCTGTAGAAGCTGTTGGCCTTGGCTACTGGAGTTTATAAAATCTAAAGGCCTTTATTTGCCGCGATGAAGATCTATCAAAGTCTATGGTTAGAAACAAAACCCAGAGCGGGGAATTAGACCCGCTCTTTGTGATTCAAATTGGCTCCATCAGTGAAGAAGCAACTGTGGGGTGGGGAATTTTGGTCGAAAGGCTATTTTGTAAACACCGTCGGCCAGAAGGGCAATGAAGAAACAATTGCCAACTATGTTAGGAAACAGGGCCGCGAAGAAGAATATAAACAGCTACACCGTGAGCAGTTAGAGCTATTTGATACCCCGTAGCTTGCTTCGGGGTAGTTCATTCCGGGGTGTATTAGAAAGGTTGTCTCCTGTGAAAATTTCTTGCTTCAAAGCTTACGATATCCGCGGTCGGATTCCCGATCAACTTAACGAAGATGTTGCCTACCGTATCGGTCGTGCTTTTGCGCAGTTCCTGAAGCCAAAAACTGTCGTGGTTGGTCAGGATGTGCGTCCCACCAGCCCGGCGTTAACGACGGCTTTGGTGAAAGGCTTGACCGAGGGTGGGGCGGATGTCCTCGATATTGGTCTGTGTGGTACGGAGGAGGTTTACTTCGCCACGTCATACGCCAAGGCTGATGGTGGGATTATGGTGACGGCGAGCCACAACCCGGCGGATTACAATGGTATGAAGCTGGTGCGTGAAGAGAGCCGGCCGATCAGTGGCGATACGGGGCTTGACCAGGTCCGTCAGCTTGCGGAATCAGGTGAGTTTGATACGCCTGAGCGGACAGGGCAGGTGACACCCTATGAGCACCGGGTTGCTTATATCCGACATTTGCTCAGTTATATCGACGTCTCTGCTTTGCGGCCGTTGAAAGTGGTGGTGAACGCCGGGAACGGCTGTGCCGGGCCTCTTCTGGACCTGCTGGAGAAGCAACTGCCGCTGGAGATCATCAAAATCTGTCATGAGCCGGATGGCTCTTTCCCCAACGGTATTCCGAACCCCTTACTGCCGGAGAATCGTGGCATCACACGGGACGCGGTGCTCGAACATGGCGCCGGTCTTGGCATTGCCTGGGATGGCGACTTTGACCGCTGCTTCTTCTTTAACGAGCATGGTGAGTTCATTGAGGGCTACTATATCGTCGGCCTGCTGGCTGAGGCTTTCCTGGCGACGCGGCCGAAGGCGAAGATTATCCATGACCCCCGTCTGACCTGGAACACTGTTGACATCGTGGAACAGGCCGGTGGCGAGGCGGTGATGAGCAAGACAGGCCATGCCTTCATCAAGGAACGGATGCGCGCCGAAGACGCTGTTTATGGCGGTGAAATGAGCGCTCACCACTATTTCCGCGACTTCGCTTACTGCGACAGTGGTATGATCCCCTGGCTACTGGTGGTCGAGCTGATGTGTCGTCAGAAGAAGCTTCTTTCCGAACTGGTTGGTGAGCGGATGAAGAAGTTCCCGGCCAGCGGTGAGATTAACCGGACGTTGAACGATCCTGCGGCGGCGATTAAAGCGGTTGAAGAGAAGTATGCGTCTGGCGCTCTTGATGTCGATCACACGGACGGGCTCTCTGTTGAATTTGCTGAGTGGCGGTTTAACCTGCGCATGTCGAACACTGAGCCGGTGGTGCGGTTGAATGTTGAATCGCGTCGGGAGCAAGGTTTGATGGAAGAAAAAACATCTGAGATTCTTCAGTTTCTTGATGGGAAATGATCGTGGCGCGTGGCGGGAAAATCAAAGGCTTCTCGGCCGCAGATAAAATCTGATGCACGCAGATGACAAACAGACATCAAAACATCAAACAGTCTTTGACTTTATCTGCGTTCAATAATAGCTTTTGGTTTTAACCTTAAAAGGCAAATGTATGAATCATCAAACAGGAATGAAATCACCCGCCACCCGCCACGCGCCACGCGCCACAGCCCCTAAG
>JAAXQF010000323.1 GCA_012974435.1 Desulfuromonadales bacterium
CTGGGTGCTGCATATCGAGGGGGACTGGGATCTCAATGAAAGCCTTGGGGAAACCTACAACCGCCTGACTGATGCTTATATAGGTTGGCATCTCGGTAAAAATTGGTATCTGAAATTTGAAGACATCACATTTTACAACCCTTCTGCATATCATTACAATTTAAATGATAGACAGAGCTGCATAATCACTGATTAGCCTTAATAAGAATGATCGATAAACTTCAGGGAATTGCTCAAGCCATTCAGATCCTTCGCCTGCCATCTATTGCTGTTGGATTAATTAGCTTGGCATCAATGGTCGTGATCATGTTCATCTCTAAGTCTCATGAAAGTGATCGATTTCTTATCCCAAGCATTGTCGGCCTACTCTGGGCTATTAGCACTTACTCCTTTATAGTGACTTTTCGTTCAGTTCCTGAAAAAGCGAATAAGTCCTTGAAGTTTTTCAGCAAACTAAAGCGTATCATTACTCGCGGTTGGTATTGGTTCATAGGTGTAGTTTTTCTTGGCACAACAGTGGCCGTCATGTTTGTAACTTATCGGATGGTTTCAATTTGGTTGAGAGACTATGGCGGCTAACCAAGCCTCAAATCTTTACAGATATCACAACACCTGTTAAACAATCTTATAGTCCAAATACTGGCAAGAAAACACAAGTTTTGACAAGACCGTTTTTTGTAAGTTAGTCTTAATATACAGCCTTTAAGATCCTTACACTCGCTATTGTCTTGCAAGCGCTTTCTCCGATCGTGGCTGCACAAACCACCGGCGAGTCGTCTTTCGACAAGGTGTGGAGCTATGCCACTCTTTACGACAACAAGGACAACAGATTCATACAGAAGTTTGACTTGAGCGGACGCCTCCAAATCGACTCAGCCTGGTTTGATGCCGATCAAGGCGAATTTGAAGACGTCCTGTGGCGACGTTTCCGCTTCGGCTTCAAGACCATTTTATTTCAGGACTGGGTGCTGCATATCGAGGGGGACTGGGATCTCAATGAAAGCCTTGGGGAAACCTACAACCGCCTGACTGATGCTTATATAGGTTGGCATCCCGGTAAAAATTGGTATCTGAAGATACTCAAGCAATCCGCCGGTTTCACCTTAGACGGTGCGACATCGTCGAAGAAACTGCTCACCCTGCAACGCAACAACCTCACCAACAACCTTTGGTTCACGGCAGAATACTTCACCGGCGCCACTATTTCCGGGACTGCTGCAAAGCGTTGGGCCTACAAGGCGGGGATCTTCTCATCGGACGGTAGCAATGAACTAAGTCACTTTGAGGCCGCCTACTTCACCCTCTTGTCCCTGGGCTACAACTTCGCCGGAGACCTTGAACTCGACAACGCTACTATCCGTGTCGACTACGTGTATAACCAAGAAGATGAAGACGCCAATACTCGTGACTTTTCCCAGGTACTGTCACTGGTTACCAAATGGGAACAAGGTGACTGGGGACTGTGGACGGACTTTTCTGCCGGTCGGGGCTACGCCAGTCAAAGCGATCTTTGGGGAGTTGCTTTAATGCCTTCATACGATATTACGCCGCACATCCAGTTGGTGTTCCGCTACACCTATCTGAAAAGTGTCGATAACAACGGTGTGCGCCTGGGGCGTTATGAGAACGAAATTGTCAAAGGCCGCGGCGACGAGTACAACGAGATCTACGGCGGCCTGAACGTGTTTTTTTATGGCCATAAACTGAAATGGCAGACGGGCCTGCAATACAGCACCATGAAAGATGCGGCCGATGACGGTGGAGAGTACGAGGGTTGGGGCCTTACCACCGGACTGCGCGTTTCCTGGTGAGCCCCCGGCCACCCTGCTTCAGGACATACGGCTCTTTCCGACCTATCATCGCCGATGTCGTCAGGGAGTATCTTGTCTGCGGTAATCTGAAATAGAGTTTTGCCAGAATCCGCTGCGACAAGTGCTGCCACGAGCAATGGGATCTGATATAGACTTTGTGATACCTCCAACGTATCGAGAATGAGCCTCAGTTGTTGATAGCTGCCATAACTGTATTTCTTGGAGGCTCGAAAATGTTGTGATATCTGCAATGAAGTGCGAATATCAGCCTTCCGAATTAATGTGATACCCAAAAGAAATCACAGGTTTTCAAAAGATCCATTTTCATGCTATATTCTCAATGTATCTGCAACTTTTAGATTTTGGGGAAACCACAATATATGGGAGTTTCCATGTAAAAAAAATAACAAACAACAATAAGGAGGCGTAAGGATAATGAAAAAACTATTAATAACGATAATGGCGGTGGTGCTGATGGTTGGTGTGGCGGACGCTGAATGGAAGGTCGAAGAGGCCCCGAAACAGTTGCCGGGCACCAAGGCGCAGTATGATCCAGAGGCGTCCCGGGAGATGCGGTCGTTGCAATGGCGCTGCATAGGACCTTACATCGGCGTTCGTGGCACCACGGTGACCATGCACCCGACCGATAAGAACCTCTTCTATCATGGCCACTCCTCGGGCGGTGTGTGGAAGACCGATGACGCCGGAACATATTGGACTCCGATTAGTGATGGTCAGATGAATGTCGGCTCAATCGGCGCGATGGCGATTTCGCCGACCCAACCCGACATCCTCTATGTCGGCACCGGCGAACCGCAACTACGCGATTGCGTATCCTGGGGCGACGGCATGTATAAATCGACAGATGCCGGAAAAACCTGGGCTCACATCGGCCTCGAAAACAGCCGAAACATTTCCCGAGTTCGTGTTCATCCGACCAACCCGAATCTGGTATATGTTTCCGTCATTGGCAACCCTTTTGGTCCGAGTAAGGATCGCGGTATTTACCGTAGTAAGGATGGCGGCAAGACCTGGAAACAAATCTTTTTCAAGCATGAACAGGCAGGCGTCATCGACCTGGTGATGTGCGAAAACGACCCCGATACGCTGTACGCATCAACATTTGAGATTCTTCGTCGCACCTGGATTCTGGATGCCGGTGGCCCGAATAGCGGTATCTTCAAATCCACGGACGGCGGTGACAACTGGACGGACCTTACAAAGAATAAGGGCCTGCCGGAAGGCGACTGGGGTCGTGTCGGTCTTGCACACTCGAAAACAATGCCCAACCGCATTAGCGCATTGATCGACTCTAAAGAGAATAACGGGCTGTATCGATCTGAAGACGGTGGCAAGACCTGGAAATTTCTGTCCAATCACAGCGGCATCATTCAGCGTCCGTTCTACTACCATCACTTGCATGCCAGCCCGCACAACGGGGATGAGCTATGGGTGTTGTCCAACAAGTTATGGCAGACCCTGGACGGTGGAGAAACCTGGACGCAACGTTCTGGCACCAAGGATGATTTTCATGATATGGCCTTCGATCCGAACGATCCGAATCGCATGATTATTACCCACGATGGTGGTGCCATGGTAACGCTCACTGGCGGTAAAACCTGGTCCGGCATGTTCACCCAGCCCAATCAGCAGATTTATCGTGTGAATGTCGACAATCAGTTTCCTTATAATGTGTATGGTAATGCTCAAGATTTGATTGGATGGAAGGTTCCCTCCGCATCGGTTTACGGTGGTATCTCCAATGCCGATGTGACAGTGATTGGTAGTGGGGAGTCCGGTGCATCTGTGCCCCATCCCAAAGATCCGAATATCATTTATCATCTCGCCCAAAGCAGCTTTGCTTACGGGGGAGGACCTATCATGCGTATCAACCTGAAGACAGGGGCGTGGGAGCACATCAATGTCTGGCCGACCTCCACTTTCGGTCGTGGTCAGAAGGATGCAAAATACCGTTTCAACTGGCATGCACCGATCGTGATCGACCCCTTTGATCCGGAAACGCTTTATACCGCAGCAGAGTGTGTGTTCCGCAGTCGCGACCGCGGGCAGACTTGGGAAAAGATCAGTGAAGATCTGACCACGGACGACGAATCAAAGCAGCAGCTGGGCGGTTCGCCCTCATCCGCCGAAAGCTCGGGGCAGGAAGCCTATTGCACCATTCATCGTATGGCCGCATCGCCCGTTAAAAAAGGCGTTCTCTGGACAGGTAGCGACGACGGAGTCATTCATGTGTCAAAGAACGGTGGCAAAAGCTGGAAGAACGTCACGCCTCCAGACATGCTTGAGGTTTCGGATGTCTACGAGGTCGAAGCTTCTCCGCACGATGCCGGTACCGCCTATTTTGCGGTGAGCCGGTATCGCACGGCCAATGACTTCAAACCTTATCTGTTCAAAACGAGCGACTATGGCAAGACGTGGACGAATCTGAGCGGAAACTTCCCTCAGGGCGAGATCACTCGTACCATCCGCGAAGATACCGTTCGCAAAGGACTTCTCTTTGTTGGAACCGAGAGTGGAATTTTCACCTCCTATGATGACGGGGCGTCCTGGAAGCGCATGAATCTTAATCTGCCGGCCGTGGCGGTTAACGATATCAAGGTAAAGGATGAGGATCTGGTTATTGCAACCCATGGTCGTAGTTTCTGGATCATGGACGATATTTCTCCAATGCGCGAATGGGACGAGGGTATTAAAAAGAAAACAGCTCATTTGTTCAAACCCCGAAAACATACCCGACTGTCTACAAACTGGTGGTCGATTTATGGCGGAGGAGTGGGTGACGGGCAGAAAAACTACTTCGTTCAAAACGGACGGATTGGTCAAACCTTCATTGAGCTGGGTGTCGTCAATGGCGAGCGGAGACGCAAGTTTCTCGACGCCGGCGATGCCCGCCCCTACGGTGCGATAATCTATTACATGCTTGGCGAAGATGCAAAAGACGCAAGTTTGAGCATTCTCGACAGCGAAGGGAATCTGATCAAGACCTACAAAGGCGATGCGCTTGGAACCGAAGTGGGCTTGAACCAGATGATCTGGGACATGAATTACCCTGACGTCATTGGCGTACCGGGCAAGCCTCCGGCCGGTGTTGTGGTCCAGGCCATGCCCGGAACCTATCAGGCCAAGCTGACGGTCAATGGCAAATCCCAAGTGCAGAGCTTTGAGCTGCGTATGAATCCAAACGAAACCTGGACCCAGGCCGATGCCCAGGCGCGGTTCGACCTATGGTGGCGGGTCCGCACGATCACCGAGAACATCGACAC
>JAAXQF010000626.1 GCA_012974435.1 Desulfuromonadales bacterium
ATAAGAAGTGGCGTGTTTGAGGTGTTTACTAGAAACCCTGACATATGAGAAAGGCCACCATGGAACTAACCCTTGTGGCTATAGTTTTGTGGATTAAAGAGCTTCCTAAATGTCTCTATCAATAAGAAGCCTGTTTTCTCTCACAAGACGTGACATTTAAGATAGCAACCTCACGACAATTATATTTTATCTTCAGGGATGGTTATGCGAAGGGTCGGTTGAGAAAGGCCACACTTACTAATTCAAACAAATCAAGGGCCGATAAAAAGCACTGCGAAAACAACAGCAAGTAGGAATATTATTGAAGTGATAAGTATGTAAAAGTCCAAAATTATGCGCATGCAATTCTGACGAAACTTAGTCGCTTTTTCAGTAAATTCGAGCACACACACCCCCGGAAAGTTAACGTGCTTTAGACAAGGTTAGCACTGTAGCGGCATGATGCAATTCAACATATGAGAAATGGCCACCCAGTGTTGATCCAGGTGGCCATCATTTTGCGTATTAATCAGCTTTCTAAATATGTCGTTCAACAACGGCGGGTGTCAACTCAAGACATCCAGCTGAAATTTGATAATATGCTAAAGAGCACACCAATAAAATTGCAAACACAGGTCAACGACATGAGCACACGACGATCTCTTGTTATTACCTTCATAATCACATTTCTCTGCGCGACCGCGTTGGCTGTCGTTGTTACTGCGACAACCGGTACAGTCAAGCTCTACTACTACTCTGCCGAGAACTGCCCACACTGCGGAGAATACGGCCCTCTGATTCATCAACTCGCCGAGCAAGCCCCCACCGTCACACTGATCGAAAAAGACATTTGGTTGGACCGAGGCGCTTTCGAAGAGATGATGAAACTGGTAGCGACTCACGGTGACTTGTTAGTGGCAACCCCAACTCTTTTTCTAGGCAACAAGGTCTGGATTGGTCTGGACCACAACAAGTTGCGCGAAGTTGAAGCTCAATTGAAAGAGTGCATTGAGTCAGGTTGCCCAGATGCCATGGAACGTTTACTGCCAGAAAATAGCGAGCGCCTTGCAGAGCAGCCTCTTGCTGAGGAGAGTACGATCTCTGTGCCACTATGGGGTGAACTCGACGCGAGAGAAATTTCTCTGCCGCTGGTGACCTTAACCCTTGGTTTGCTGGACAGTATCAACCCGTGCGCCTTCTTTGTCCTGCTCTTTCTACTCTCCCTGATGATCCACGCCCACTCGCGAATGCGCATGCTGACTGTTGGTGTGGTTTTTGTCAGTTTTTCCGGCCTGATTTACTTCCTCTTCATGGCTGCCTGGCTCAACCTCTTTCTGGCCACAGGAGGCATCCGCGTCGTCACCCTGCTCGCAGGTTTTGTGGCGCTACTGATCGGTGGATTCAACGTTAAGGATTATTTTATGTTTCACAAAGGGCCAAGTCTTTCCATTCCGGAAAAAGCAAAACCGGGCCTCTACCACCGGGTCAGAGGCCTGGTTAAATCTGCAAATTACCTTTCTCTTCTTGGCGGCACTGCTCTGCTGGCAATTGCAGCAAACAGCTACGAACTGCTCTGTACCGCTGGCTTTCCGATGGTTTTCACACGCATTCTGACTTTGCAGGAGCTACCCACCTGGCAATATTATACTTACCTGGGATTGTATAACGTCGTCTACGTCATCCCTCTATTGATCATTGTAATCATCTTCGCGGTGACGTTAGGGGCACACCAACTGTCGGAGCGACAAGGGCGCTGTTTGAAATTGGTCTCAGGAATCATGATGGCGGTTATGGGACTGGTGTTGGTATTCTTCCCCACACTACTGCAGAGCTTGAGTGGGACGATTACGATCTTCTCCGTAGCGATGCTCTGCATTGCAATTATTCTATTCGTCAGTCATTACCGGCAGAAAAAACGTAAGCCTTGACTGACAAGATAACAGCGAAAAAGGAGAACCTGATTACTACGTAAAAAGAAAAGGGAATGTATTGAGTTTTAAGAATGGGGTCTTGGGTGCAGTGGGTGACTGAATAAGGCTTCATAATCAACAAAGGCGACAACTGCCTTGACTCCCACCGGTTGTATGCAAAATTGATAAAAATGAGAGATGTTTACTGACCCTGACATATAGAGAAAGACCACTCGCTTCCAGGTGGCCATTTTTATATCTTATAACTGTTTCAAATCGGTATATCATTTAATACATAAACCGCACACCCTGCCCCCCACCGACATCGTAGGCATTTGTATCCAAGACATCGTCACCCAGCAGCAGGCATAAAGCTATGCTTGTTAAGCAACGGCGCATGATTTCCTCCATGGCTGATATATCAATTCGTTAGATTATTAAATGGACACTCAACGCAATAGCCCAGTTTCTTTGAAATAACGTTCCGCCCCCGGGTGCAGTGGCATGACAAGGTTCGAAGACAGTTTCTCCGGGGTCAGTTTGGCAAAGGCCGGGTGCTGCTTTTTGAAAAGGTCGAAGTTCTCAAAGACCTCTTTAACCAAGTTGTAGACGACGTCTTCAGCCGTATCAGCGTTGCAGAATAAAATCGCTTTAAGGCCCAGAGTACGGACGGGCTCCTTATTCGCGATTTCCGAGTAATAATCGACTCGTATGATCCTCTCGATGATATATTCTCTTTTACGAATGGAAGCGTCAACGAATTCCTTTTCCGGTGTAACGAGCATGATTTTGCGATCGCCGTGAGAGGCTTCTTTGATCGAAAGATTGGGGTGACCGACCGTGTAGAAGTAAGCATCGATCCCACCTTGTTGTAAAAGTTCGGAGGCTTCGTAGGTTGGCTTCTCACTAATAGTCAGGTCTTTCTCCGGGTCCAGTCCAACAGAATTGAGTATGCGCAGGGACTGCAAGCTGTCTGCCGAGCCAAGCTCACCAATATTAAGTCTCTTACCTGCGAGATCCGTCAGAGAGTTAATCTTTGCATCAACGGCAGCAATGACCGTAAAAGCCTCTGTGTAGAGACCAAGTACGCTTCGCAAATTACTCTGTGGTGTGCCTTGCCAGTCCTCCTCACCATGCTTGGCATAATAGAGAGCGTTCGCTTGAGCAATGCCAAATTCGGCCAAGCCATTAGCAACATCGAAGATATTGGAAATGGAGCCCTCAGCCGCTTCTGCAATTAAGCGCAGATTGTACTCTTTGAGCTTCCTGTTGTGCATCTTGGACACGGCGCTGCCTGCCGCGTAATAGACCCCGGTGATATCACCGGTTTTGATGGACATCATCGGTTCATCAAAGGCGAACAACGTTGATGGGGACATGGAAGCTGTGAAAGCTACCAGGGACAACAGCATAAACAATCGCGAGACATGTGACATCAGATCCTCATCAAAAAGTAAACACTAAATGTGACCTATACAAATCATTGACGCTGGCTATCATAACCAAAAAAGGCCCGACAAAGAATCTGATAACCAGTGCATTGACGATATCTGTAAAAAATCCACAAACCAACGGTACGATGATAAATGCGAAATTCTCATTGACCCTGTAATATAGTAAAAGCCACCCGATTCTGTAATCGAAGTGACCTCTAAGATCCATCATAAAAACAACATAATCATCGAAAGGGTTCTTACAATCAGTAATCCAGCGAAAATACATTATGTTGTCGTCGTTCCACTCCATTGTATGGAACTTTCAGGTCACGCATTTTATCTCGACCAATAACAGCCCACCCACCAAAACGTTTAAAAAACACAACCTGTTTGTTAAATAGCAGGAATTGCAACTCGTCCTTGCTAACCAACTCTTCGTGACCATCTTTAAGTACCACAGGAATAAACATAGAATGACCCTCCTATCTAACCGACACCTTAACCTAAGTTAACGCGAAGAGAGGTTCTGTCAAGGCCATAGATAACTTAATTTCAGGAACTTCTCGGAAACACAAAGGAGGGTCGAAGCAACTCACAACTGACGGCAATGCGTCTTATTTATCCTACTACATTGTTTCGCGGTGCTTAGATTGGCCGAAACGCGAAATCCTTACTGACCCTGACAAATAAGAGAAGGCCACCAAGGAACGAACCCTGGTGGCCATAGTTTTGTTTTCCTAAATATCTCTATCAACAGTTGTTATTCAAGCGGTCTTTGTAGGAAGTAATACAAACCCGTCGACCCAGGCCCTGCCCTAGACACACTTAAAAGGTCCCAACCTTCCAAAACTAGTTCGTTTAATTTGTTTCCCACTTCGTGGCGGGCAATGAACACAGTTTTATATTCCCACAGTTTCATTTCTTATCTCACTTGATTCTTTTGATATGTGTTTTGCTCGGAGACAGAAACAATCCCTTTGCCTCTGCTAAGATCTTGAGGGTCTTTTTGTCGATCAACGCCCAGTGCGGTGACTGCCAAATGACCTGTCTCGAGTCGTTCGACCCACCCCTTAGTCTTGATGTACCACAGATGGAACTCAGCCAATTCGAGCGGAGTGTTAAGAAGCCGAGA
>JAAXQF010000358.1 GCA_012974435.1 Desulfuromonadales bacterium
GGATAAATAGTAAGCTGAGGGGCTGGATTCTAACCGGCCAGAAACGTTTGCCATATCTTTGTACAGTTTACTTACGAGATGGAGTAACCAAAAGAATAAGCTGTATAAATTATCTAGTGTAAGTCTGCCAACCTTCTGTTTGGATCAATTTTCTTTTCACATTCATCAATCCACTTTGAGATCTCTGAAGCTTTAAACGGTTCCATGATTAATTTGCATCCAAGTTCATTCGCAAAAGAAAAATATTCATCTTCTTTTACTGACGTAGAAAGAACCAATTTGTTTTGAGAGGCACCTTTGCATCCTCCCTCAAGCTGTTTTTTGATTAACTTCAAACCTGACATTTTGGCCATTCTGTTTGAGATAATCATAAGATCTCCACACGCATGTTCTTGGGAGCAGCAACAATCTAAATCTGAATATAGTGGGCAGACGATTGTCTCATATAGAGCTATGACCTCATGTCCTTTTTTTTGAGCTATTAAGGTAATGAGATTCCTTATGCTTTCGTCCATGTCCAACACAATAATTCTGAGTTTCATTATGCAACCCCAGTCTTTTGTTAGGTCATGATGAAGAAAGAACTATTGACTCGGCGAATAAACCTTTAAATTTACTTAATAGTGTGCTATTGTTCGTGCATGAATACTACAGATGCACGCAAACTCAATCAGCAAGCTCAGTACGAACTTCGTAAACAAGTTGTTCGTTTACGTGAAAAGGGGCTGGACAACAAAGCCATATCTGAAATCGTCGGTCTTAGTCAATGCCACATCAGTACAATTTGTAAGAAATACGAACGTGGCGGCCTAGACGCCATCAAGCCGGGGCTTCGCGGTCGTCGGCATGGTGCACAGCGCGAACTGACAGCCGAACAGGAGGTCGGCATCCAGAAGCTGCTGGTGGACAAGACTCCGGATCAACTAAAACTGTCCTTTGCCCTGTGGACTCGCGAGGCAGTTCGCTTGGCCATCAAACAAATTTACGGTCGAGATCTGCCACTCCGGACCATTTCAGACTATCTGAAGCGCTGGGGTTTTACCCCGCAGAAACCGACTAAACGAGCCTACGAGCAGAATCCCAAGCTCGTTGCCCAGTGGCACGAGACGGTCTATCCAGAAATCCAGGCTCTCGCCAAGCAGGAGAAGGCCGAGATTCACTGGGGTGACGAGACCGGCATCCAGAACAACGCATACAATGCTAAAGGCTTTGCTCCCAAAGGTAAAACGCCCGTTGTTCGGATCAATGCCACCAAGAGCCGGGTTAACATGATCTCGTCCATTACCAACCGTGGCAAGGTGCGGTTCATGCTGTACAAAGAGAATATGACATCGCAGGTCCTGATCAGGTTCATGTC
The DNA here is from genome assembly GCA_012974435.1 of Desulfuromonadales bacterium. Taxonomy (GTDB): domain Bacteria; phylum Desulfobacterota; class Desulfuromonadia; order Desulfuromonadales; family BM103; genus M0040. The sequence continues at coordinate 1,358 of JAAXQF010000358.1, forward strand.
CCGATTGGTCAAGGGAGCTGACCGCAAGGTGTTTCTGATTCTGGATAACCTGCGTGTCCATCACAGCAAGCTCGTTAAAGCCTGGCTGAAAGAACACGAAGAGGAGATCGCGGTCTTTTATCTCCCGTCGTATTCACCGGAGCTCAATCCCGATGAGTATCTCAATGGCGACCTTAAGCACTGTATCCGGTCTGGTCTCCCAGCACGGACGGAAAAAGCCTTGACCAAGAAAACACGGTCGTTCATGCGAAAGCTGCAAAATCGACCCAAGCATGTCAGCAACTATTTCAGGCACCCCAAGATCGCTTATGCTGCATAACTTAACTGTTTAATCGCCGGAGCAATACTACCCCTGCAATCCAGTAATGCCGAAAGCCTCCTGGAAGTCGTGGTTTCTGGGACATTTTTGTCCTTGGCTTATTCTGTTATAATAAATGAATCAATCTTCATCGTTCTATAGGGAGTGGGTATGTCGAAATCTATTGCTCAGATATTGAAGATGAAGGGGAGTGATGTCTGGAGCATCGCTCCGGATGCAAAAATTTACGATGCCCTGGCACTGATGGCAGAAAAAAACGTCGGAGCATTAGTTGTCATGGAAGCGGGGCGCTTAATCGGCCTTTTTACCGAACGCGATCATTCCCGCAAAGTTGATCTTTGCGGGCTTTGCTCCCAGAGAGACACCGTTCGCCAGGCGATGTCGGAAGATGTCTACTATGTCACGCCCCAATCTTCTGTCGATGAAGCCATGGCAATCGTAACCGAAACCCGAAATCGTCACTTGCCGGTCATGGAGAATGGAAAGTTGGCCGGACTGGCTTCGATCGGCGATCTGGTCAAGGCCTCCCTTGATGAGAAGGATTTCGTCATTAAACAACTCACTCAATATATTAAGGGTGATATCTGATCACACTTGAATGCTTATAGAGTACAACCCAACAAAAGTCCGGGGTTGCAAAATGAAGCTCAGAATTATTGTGCTAGACATGGACGAGAGCATTAGGGATCTCGTCACCATAATCGCTCAGAATAAAGGCCACGAGGTTATTGCGTTACCTGAGTCGGTAGTTTGTCCGCTATCTTCAGATTTAGATTGTAGCTGTTCCCAAGATCTTGCGTGTGGTGACCTTATGATTATCTCGAACAGAATGGCCAAAATGTCAGGCTTGAAGTTAATAAGAAAACAGCTTGAGGGTCGATGCAAAGGAGCAACTCAAAACAAATTAGTTCTTTCTACGTCAGTACGAAAAAGTAGAGAATTTGCTTTTGCGAAAGATCTTGGATGCAAAGTAATCATGCAGCCATTTAAGATTAAAGAAATTTCAGCGTGGATTGATGAATGTGAAAAGAGAATTGATCCAAACAGAAAATTAGCAGACTTACACTAGATAATATGCAAAACGCACAAAGATATGGCCGCTGGTTTCTGAGTAGTTAGAATCCAGTCATCCGTTTTACTATTTATCCTCCCGCATTGTTTTGAAGTCTCCAAATTCGCAAAAACACGAAATTCTTACAGACCCTGACTTATGATAAATCATGGTGAGGTGACAAGAAATCGCAGGCTAGTCAACCAGGGATTTCAGGTGCGCTATAATGCTATTGTAAGGATTCCAAATCAAAAGACGTGTCTCGATAGGAAAGGAACCTGTCATGAAATTCTCATTACCAATCTTCATATTTATATTGGTCATAGGCGTGACCTTTTCACTTACCGCCTGTAAAAATGAAGAAACTGCCAATGAGGTTAAGAAAAAGTCCAGCATGACTGAGGAGGAAGCCGAGGAAGAGGTCAAATATTGATCTGGAAAGGACTGTGTAATGTGAGATGTTACTTTCGGTCGTTGCGAGGTTCTAAATTCCTCAAACAGTTGTCATACGAGAAAGGCCACCAAGAATCGAACACTGGTGGCCAAAATTTCATTTGCTAAATATCTCTATCAATAAGAAGCCGGTTTTCTTCTCAGAAGTCGTGACATATAAGAAACCCCTAGTTCACGTAACCACTGCCGATGGCAGTAAACGGAAGGCTCAATTCAAGTTCTGGTACTTGCTTGGCAATCCAAGCGGTGAACGTGTTGCTATTAGGTCCTGGAAAGACACTATAAGTTGTTTTCCATGGATAGGCATGTGCAGCCTTATTTATGTCATCAATCATTTTGTCAACTTCTGAGCCCTTATGTTCTTTGAGAATCTGAGGCTTCTCTCCGAACCAGAATCGGTCTGGAATGTCCTTTGTAATTCTCAAGACTGGCTCGCCATGATTACCACGCCAACCGACAACATCGTACACCGTGTAAGTGGCTTCACCAGTCCGTTTTGCAGCGATCCATGTGTGGATTGCAAACCAGCCGCGCCAGCTCCACGCTTTGGCACCATAGACATGTATAATCGCTTCTTTTGTAACGGAAGGGTCGGGGGCAATCCCCGCAGATTCGCGACTCGCGGTGCGCCAGTCTTTACCAGAAGAGCAATTCGACAAGAGAAACCCCGTGAGGACAAAAACGGGGAGAAGTTTTAATGTTTTTTTAAAAGAATACTTCACTAAACCACCGTCGAGTAAGGATTACTTTTCAATGATTACAGCTTAGCACGTGTATGGATATGAAGTATGTGACGACCTAGATTGAAGAAATTATACGTGAGTCTTATTGATAGCGTTCAAAAAGACATATTATTTCGTCTTAAAGTCGTAACAAATAAGAAAAAACCTCAGGTTATTAAATTGTGGGGATCGTAATCACGAGCGACAAGAATTTAGTCTTCCATTTCTTAATATTTCTCCCCTAGATATTTCTCGACTAAATCACGCCACCTCTCCTTAGATAATTCAGCTAACAGTGTACGATTAAGAGGTTCACGTAGTTGACTACCGGGCGGCAGTCCAAAACCGTAATTCTGACGTTCAAAAGTCTGCGGCAAAACGCGCAGTGTCCCCTGCCATTCTTCAGTGATGTAATAACGTAAGAGGGGGACATCATAAACGACAGCATCTGCTCGACCAGCCGCGAGTGCGGCAAGACAATCATTCAACGTAGATGCTGGAGTGAAAATAATTTTTCGCTCGTCAAGAAAGGCCGCACTGGTTGAGCTTGGGACCGAAAAAACTCTTAAACCGTACAGATCATCTGGCCCGTTAATCGTTGAAGACAGACGACCAACAGTGAGTGATGAGGTGATGGCCGCAGTGAAACCGGAAAACATTATGATTGCAGTAAACATCGACGCCAAAGCGATCAAACGACCGCCGAATGATTTTGGCGCTTTGTCGCCGTAACCAACTGTAGTCATAGTAACAAAAGACCACCAAAGACCAGATCCAACTCCTTGAAAAATGCCGCCACCGAATTGTTCTGTATTCCGTTTCCTCTCAAACACCCACACTAAAAATCCAAAAACAAATATAACGCCTAGCAAGCTCATCACTATCTTCAAAAAATCCAAAGAGAGAAATTGCTGGGTAGTGGCTAGCCAACCACTGCTTTTAACTGGAATGGCGATACCTAATCCAGAGGAATAAAAAGGGTGAGTAAAATCCATCCGTTTTTCTCGTTCTGAGGTAATAGTCAAGGCTGCTGCTACAACATCTAAATGATCATCAGAGGCCCCATTGATAAGCCCAGAAAGGTCACGCTTTACAAAACGATATTCAAGGTCGAGTTCGTCGGCCAGACGCTCCCATAACTCTATGGTAATACCTCGCCAATCACCGTCAGCATCCTCAATCACGAAAGGTGGTGCTGGCTTGACACCAACAACCAATTCAGCTCCTGTGACAGGAACGCTAAAGAGTATCGTTGTGAAGAGGATCGGGAGTAATTTTTTTATCATTAATTTCCTCATTTACATGATGTATCTATTCAAAACTTATCAAAAACTCATGTAATAACAAACTACCACCCGTTTTTAGGTGGCCATCGTTTTGTGGATTAAAGAGCTTCCTGAATATCTCTATTAATAAGAGGCCAGTTTTCTTCTCGGAAGTCGTGGTATTGAGACACTTTCTCGGTGCAGTGCATATCACAGATATGAAGTCCCTTAACAGGATTGACAATAGAAACTACTCTCTGCATAATGGAACATGTGAATACATATTTAAATGAGGATTATATGAGCAAAGATACTTGTCAGGTCACCGTTATCGATAGAGACAAAATCGAGCTTGCACTAAAGGGCATGCCGGAAACAACAACATTAGCTGAAACAGCAGAGGTCTTTAGCTTACTTGGGGATCTTTCTCGTATTCGTATCCTTCAAGCATTGAGCATGACGGAACTATGTGTATGTGACTTAGCCGCCATTCTGGGAACCACGTCCTCAGCGGTCTCACACCAACTCAGACTGTTGCGTTCAAAAGGCATTGTGCGATTTCGCCGGGAGGGGAAAATAGCTTACTACTCGCTGGCTGATGAGCATGTACACCAGCTTCTTACGCAAATGATCGAACACGTACAAGAATGCTAGGCTGCAAGTTTACAGCCTCATATTGGAAATAGAGCTTTATGTATAACGTAATCACTGGAATCTTATTTGAATGTTGGGACATTCTGAAAGAAGCGGCCCCCTATGTGCTTTTTGGCTTCTTTGCCGCTGGTATTCTCAAAGCATTTATACCTGAAGACTTTGTCGTAAAACACCTTGGCCAGAAAGGAACCCGGTCTGTACTAAAGGCCTCATTATTTGGCATCCCTCTACCTCTTTGCTCATGCGGAGTGATACCTGTCGCAATTGGTTTGCGCAAACAGGGCGCAAGCAAAGGGGCCACAGCATCTTTCCTCATATCAGTGCCTGAGACCGGCGTTGACTCAATAGCCATAACTTGGGCGCTTCTCGACCCGTTGATGACCGTAGCACGTCCAATAGCAGCTTTCATCACGGCAGTGGTCACAGGAATTTGCATCAACCTGATTCCAGAGTCGAAAGAGACCCTGGAAAAGTCACCCCAAGAAGGTTGTGGATGTTCTTCTCATTCAAAGAGCGAAGCAGAAAAATTGCCGCAGAAAGAATCTCTGGGGCGCAGAATTGAAAAAGGTTTGGTCTATGCTTTCTCCGATCTACTGAAGGACATCGGGGGCTGGCTGATGCTCGGTATAGCAATTGCCGGGATTATCTCCTTCTTTGTGCCCGTTGGGTTTGTTGAGCAATACCTCGGTGGAGAATTCAGCTCTTTACTGATCATGCTGGTTATTGGCATCCCCTTGTACATTTGTGCAAGTGCATCAACTCCGATTGCTGCGGCTCTGGTACTCAAAGGCCTCTCACCTGGTGCTGCCTTAGTTTTCTTGCTTGCAGGCCCGGCAACAAATGCCGCAACAATGACAGTGGTTGCAAAACACCTCGGCAAAACCGCTACCGTTGTTTACACCACAGCAATAGCGATTTGTTCTTTGTCTATGGGTTGGGCTGTTAATCGCATCTATATATGGGCAGATATTGATGTCATGGCGTGGACTAGGCAAGCTGAGCATACTACCGAATCATTACTTTATCCTGTCTCTGCACTCATCCTCTTGGTTCTATTGTTCAGGAACTATCTCCCTCAGAAAAAACCTGATGACTCAGACTGTGGATGTCACGAACAGCCGGGGGGAGTATGACGCCCTCCTATTAGCTGACAGTTTGTCAGATAGCATCAAGAAAAGTTCGATTGCTTGTAAACTTTTTATTCTTTAATACGTCTCAGTGGTAACTAGATACAAAGGAGGAACACATGTGGAGGCTATTTAAATTATCAATTGTTGTTGCAGTGCTGCTCTTCAGCACACTGACATTGAGCGGGTGTGGAATCTTCCATCCATGGTGCAATTCGCATCATTCTTCAAACTGTGAACACCATCAATAACGGGATTTTTTCACATTAAGGAGTTTCTATGAAGAAAGTCGCATTCATCTCGATCTTGGTTTTATTGATAGCTTCAACGACTGCCTGGGCATGTGGGGATTGTTATGGACATCGTACCAACACTTCCTATAGCCAAACGAAATCTTCCATTGAAGTCGGAAACAAATATTCGGAGCAGTTGAACAAACTTGAAGCGAACCTTGAGTTGAAACAATTGGAAATTTACAAGTTGCTTGACAACCCGGAATCCACGGTAGGTCAGGTTACAGCCAAAGAAAAAGAATTTGACTCGATTGAATCAGAGTATTTTCAGTTGATTGATGAAATGAATCAAGAGTTGGCTGATAAAGGAGTACAACCTAGACACAACAGACACCCCATGAGCCAGCACAAACAACCCCATATGGGTCATGACCAACCTGCACGTAACATACACGGTTACGGCCCTGGTGGTTGTTGGAAATAAAGCTATAACCCGTCCACTATGGAGCAACTAAAATGCACTCTCATTCAACAGGTAACTGGTTTTGTGGCCCAGAAGGACTCTTTGGCCTTCATTTCGGTGGATTTTTTCCTCTCATCTTTTGGGTGGCAGGTCTACTGTTGCTGTTCACACTGTTTCGTGCCGTGTTCGCAAATAAACAGAACAACACTATTACCGCAGTAAACAGCTCTTCTGCCCTATCGATTCTTGAGGAGCGCTATGCTTCAGGAGCAATTGATCAGGAAGAATTTTTACAAAAAAAGAAGGACTTAGAGAGTTAATTGTAGAATTTGTTCCATTAATTCCATTCTGATTACGAAGTCAAAAGGCCAGGATTAACTATCCGTGGCCTTTTTGTCTTTATTCTTATTCACCAAGCAACTGAAACAGTGGTCAACATACGCTCATTGGTCGTGAACGACAAAAGTCAGACTGTCTCGGAAGTTGTGTCAGAGACTAATGAGAGTCAAAATCAGCTAAAATCGGCGGGTGTCAAGATAGTTATCGCCTCAGTCTCATTATGCCGCTTTGTTACAATGGTCCTCTTCGGAGGACCTTTTCTTCTCTGGAGCGTGTCTCGGATTTTGAGTTACACGCCAGAAGATGATAAAATTAGTCATAATCCTCGCGAGCCAACGGCCAATCAAATAATCTACGGCCAGATCAAGAGGCTATTTTTCTAATCGATCTAGCACCGTGGAGCAAACTCATGTTGAAGAATCGTGAAGAAGCTCGAAACTTACTGACTGTTCTCTGCTTAACTGCACTCCTGCTTACCTTTGGAATCGCTCAAGCAGACAACCATCGCGGTATCCTGGGGCGACAGGCTCCCGAACTGGAACTGAACAACTGGATCGATGGGGCCGGTGATCCCGTTCCTGCCATCCGTCTTAATGAGCTGCGCGGCAGAGTCATCTATCTATACTTTTTTCAGGACTGGTGTCCAGGTTGCCATTCAAGCGGCTTCCCCCTGCTCAAACGTCTGTATAAAGAATTCGGCAACGATCCCAAGGTAGCCCTGCTCGCAGTTCAGACGACTTTCGAAGGTCATTATACGAACACAGAGGACAAGCTTCACAAGAATCAATTGGAATATGGGGTTCCGATTCCGATGGCTCATGACGCAGGGACCAGTGATAAACGTCTACCTCGGACCATGACCCTCTATCGTTCAGGTGGCACTCCCTGGAAAGTCATTATCGACAAAAAGGGAACCGTGATCTTCAACGGTTTTCACATCGCCACAGACCAGGCCATCAAGATCATTCGTGATCTGACAGAACAGTCCTAAATATCCGGATATATAAAAATTATTGACCATCCCTTAAAAAAACAAAGCACCCCGAAAATATACGAGGTGCTTTGCTATCCTTTTTTTTCTTTGCGATTCCCGTTGCAGGAATCTGTATCAGAACACCCGACTACTGTGAGCCAGGTTTTAATAGTTTTAACCTGATAATACTTTCCCTAACTGGTCGGGCGGATCAGAGACTGACATAACATCTTCCTCCTTTGACTTTAAGAGACCTCTTCATGCTATTGAGGTAAGCCCAATATATCACAAAACCCAATCTGAGGTTCAACAGGGAAGGCCAGTGAGACCAAGACACATAGCGAACACAATCCAGAACGCATCGGCACTCTCAACCACAGGTATTACTGGCCAGCATCCCAACGGCAGACATCTCGCCAACTGAGCTTACTCGAACCACCATTACCATCAAGTAGTAAGGCATGGATCAAACCCTTTGGCGGTTGCACTGGGTTTTCCCCTTTCTCAAAGATCATTCAGAGGTTCCTTCAGTCTCAGAATGGGTTTGCAGAGGTTGCGCTCCGAACATAGCCTGTAAGCTACTGTCGACGCTGCGCACATGCAAATCTCGTTGCGGAAACGGGATTTCAATCCCTAACTCGTGGAACAAGCGGTCTACGATAACAGCCACCTCGCTACGGATCTTCACTCGGTCGTCAATGGTGTGAATCCAAAAACGCAGTTTGAAGTTAATGGAGCTGTTGCCGAACTCTTCGAAAATCGTATCTGGTTCCGGATAACTGGACACATCAGGATGTTCTCTTGCTGCCCGGCTGAGCACTCCGATAACTTTTTCGAGAGGACTACCATAGGCCACGCCTACCGGAAGAGTCACTCTGACAATCTTGCTGCTGAATGTCCAGTTCGTCACTTTCTGTGAAACCAGGTCGGCATTCGGCACGATGATCTCGGCACGGTCAAAGGTCTCAAAAATTGTGGAACGCAGGCCGATTCTTTTGATGGTTCCCCAGTCCTGGTCGATGTTGATGACATCCCCGACCTTGACCGGACGCTCGAAGAGCAGGATCAGGCCGCTGACAAAGTTATTGACGATGTTCTGCAAGCCGAAGCCGATACCAACCCCCAGTGCCCCGGCCAGAATCGTAAATTTTTGCAAATCGAGACCGGCCATGCTCACGGCGACCAGGAAGCCTACGGTAAACAAGCCATAATGAGTGAGCCGTTTCAACGATTCCTTGACTCCGATGTCCATTTTTCTCGGTGTCATGATCTGGGAATCGACAAAGGCCTGAATCACCCAGGAGATGATCGAGGTCAGGTAGATAACCACGATCACCATTACAGCCATCTTAATGGAGATGCTGAACTCGCCGAAGTTATATTCGAAACCCATCAGGACCTCGTGGGCTTCGTCAACACTGTCGAAGATCATCCAGATCACCGTCATATAGAACCCGGCATTAACCAGGATGATGATCCGCAACAGCGTCTGCAGTTTGCTCGTGCCTTCTTCATTGCCAAGCACCTGTATGAAATGTCGATCTTTAATCCAAGCCGCGTGCATGAAGGCTTCGACCCCGCCATTACAGAGTCGCAAGGCCATCCTCAGCAGGACGATGAGGATGGTTGTACTGAGGGTTGCGTTGATCAGGTTGGTCGTGAAGCTTTCGTTTCCAAGCACGTTGGCAACCAGGCCGGTTATGGCCACGCCGAAGATCAGATAGAACAGAAAGCGTTGTCTTAAAAGCTGCTCCTCGTCGCGACTGCGGATCAGCCGCCAGAAAATCGGAATTGCCGCGGTACACAGGAGCGCATTGTAGAGTTGCAGGAGTGGTGTAGGTAAACCAAAGTACCGGAGACTTTCGGTGATGATGAAAATGATGGCGGTGGTGCGAACCAATTTTTTTGCCAGTGGTTGCACGTAAAATGAATTTGCCAGTCGCAGAGCGGCGATCGTGGTGATCATGATAAGTAGCCAGCGCCAGCCCAGGGGCATGTTGACGTACAGGTTGGTGAAGTTGCTTATGACAGTTATGCTGACAAAAGTGGCTCCGGCCAGAGGTCGTCGGAACAGAAAGCTCAATTCTTCTGTTAATGGTTTGCTTTGTCTGTTCCGGTAGATGAGCAACAGGGCGATGATCACGATACTCAACAACTGCAGGCCGATGACCACGCCGTGCCGTTTTAAGAAGTTGGCTGGCATGTTCAAGGGCGTGACCAGTTCGTTTTTGAAGTCGGCAAACAGTTTCCGGTCGAACTGACGGTAATAATCGAGATCGAACATCGAAAAAGCGTTGCGCCGGAACGTGTCCATCCGGAGACTGTCCAAAGCCTTGCCGATCGTGCTGAGACGACTGGCGATGATTTCCTGTCCCGGGGAGTATTTCTGTTGCGCCTTGACCAGCTCTCCGCCCACCCGGGTAATCCGCTTCAGAAGCGTGTCTATACTGCTCAAGGAACGCTTGAATGCTTCAGTCGGGGCCTTGACATCGATTTGACGTAGAGACCCCTGCCACTCCTGCCAGTAGGTCTCTTCCTTCTCCCAGATCCTGCGCAGTTTTTCCAGGGTATTCAGCTGGGTATAGATAATATCCAGGGGTTTGGTCTGCTGTTCACTCAGGTCGGCATAAATCGCTTGCGCCCTGAGCAGGCGGTTGGTCTGCCAGTTGGTGACGTCCTCCCAGTCGCTGTAGTGTTCTTCGATTTTTTCCAGCTTTTCGACAAGAGTGTCCAGGGTGGCATAGACGCTCTTTCTTGACCCCGCTTTATGAACCTGAACCTCGGCTTCGGCCATCCTTGCTGCGAGCGCTGATGCCTGCGGGACGACCTCGTTGAAACCGGGGAAGTTTTTTTCCTGAACAACCGGTGTCTTCTCATCAACCGGCGCCTCCAAAGTGAATGCCACTTGAGGGGATATCAGGCAGGCCAGGAGAACCGGCAATGCAACTGATCCGACTACTTTCAGAAGTTTTCGATAAAAATAACAGAACATAACAATCCCTTTCCGCCATTGTATTCTGAGAAAAGCTCTTCTCGTGAAGATGAACTACCTCGCAGCAAGCTACGAGGTAGCAACAGCCTGTAACTTTTGTTGTCAACACAATCGCAATCTATTTTTAGCCGCGATCAGAATCTATGAAAATCTGTACAATCTAAAAAGAGATGCTCTAGGTTTGGTTCTAACCATAGATCTTAATAGACTTTCATCGCGGCCAAACAAAGGTTGTCTCTTTAAAGTTAAACAACGCAGCAAGCTGCGGGGAATAATATCCAACTATTTGATTCAAAGAGGCCAGACAATGAGAATCATCGGAATGCCAACGAGCACCACAAGAATCTCCAGCGGCAGTCCCATTCGCCAGTAATCGCCAAACTTGTAGCCACCTGGGCCCATGACGATGGTGTTGTTCTTATGCCCGATGGGAGTCAGAAATGCACAGGATGCAGCGACAGCGACCGCCATCAGGAAAGAATCCGGGTTGGCATCGAGCCGAGTGGCGATATCGATTGCGATAGGGGCAGCGATCAGTGCCGTTGCCACGTTATTCAACACATCCGAAAGGGTCATGGTGACTAGCATCAGAATGGTAAGAACTGCGACGGTCGGCCAGCCAGCCGTCCAGTCAACAATTGCATTGGCCACCAGAGTAGTGCCACCACTCTTCTCTAGAGCGGCTCCGATCGGAATCATCGAGCCAAGAAGGACAATAACTGGCCATTCGACCGAGCTATAGACTTGTGACAATGGAACAATGCGCAGCAGGACATAGGCGACGACAACAGCAGCCAACGCCATTGGCAGGTAAACCAAACCCGTGCTGGCGGCAATAATAGCGACGGCAAAAATAGCCACCGCCGTCCACGCTTTGCCCCGCTGAGGGACTTCGAAACCACGTTCGGCTAGTGACAGACAACCAAGCCAGTCAACCACATCCGGAAGTTGCTCCTCGGGGCCAAGCAACAGCAAGAGATCTCCCGCTTTGATTGGAGCTTTGCGTACTTGTTCACGGATTCTTCGTCCCTTGCGTGAGATGCCGAGCAGGGTCACGTTGCGACGGTAAAGCAAACGGACATCCGTCGCCGTACGGCCTTCGATCATTGCTCCTTTCGGGACCACCACTTCCACCAGATCCACCGCATCGGCGAGTACGCCGTCATGCTTGTCTGCGCCAACGTGTTCTAAGTCTGCGGAAGCGACGAACTGGTCTATGGCATCTGGACGCCCTTCAAGTACCACCAAATCATTCTTACGGATGGTCTCTCTCCGGGCGGAGCCAGGGAGGCGCTTACCACGCCGTATCAGGCCGAGAATATTGACATCACTCTCCTCGGCAAAAGGTTCCAGATTCTTGAGCGTCTTCCCCACGGCACTGGATGCCTCCGGAACCTTGGCATTTGAGATGTAGTCCTGAAAATCACCAAGCTCCAGGAGAGTATCGTGCTTGCCGCGTTCGACCGGAATCAGCCGCCAGCCAATAAAAGAGACAAACAATACCCCGACAATCGCTACGACCAACCCTACCGGGGCAAAAGAGAACATGCCGTAGGGTTCGCCCAGGGCGCTCTCGCGAAAGGTAGCGATAACTATGTTCGGTGGGGTGCCAATCAGGGTGACCATGCCGCCAAGGATTGAGGCGAATGAAAGTGGCATCAGTGTCAGTGCTGGACTCCGCTTGGCCCGCTGGGCAGCCTGCATATCAACGGGCATTAGCAATGCCAGCGCGGCAACATTATTCATAATGCTAGAAAGTGCTGCGGAAACAAATGCCATGAGACCGATATGTTTCGTTAAACTGCGCGACGAATCGACAAGTTTGCTCGCCAGCATGTCTATGGCGCCAGATCGAGAGAGACCGCGACTAACGATCAGTACCAAGGCTATTATGATGACAGCCGGGTGGCCGAATCCTGTGAAAATCTGGTCTTTTGGAATGACCCCGGCCAGAGATGCCAAAACAAGTGCCGCAAAGGCGGTCACGTCGTAACGTATCTTGCCCCATAAGAGAAAAATAAAAATGAGGGTAATCAGAGTGAAGAGGATGGTTTGGTCGGTAGTCATAATTATAAAGCAATTCCCAGAGACCTACATAAATAGGATGTCATTAACTATACTTGAGCATGGGTTGAGGTCAACTTGCTGAATTTCTTATATATCCGCCTACATTGAACAGGGAGTGTGAAATTGGCAGAAAATTAAAAACTTTACTAACCCTGTGATCCAAGAGACCTAAAAGTATTAATTTAGACAGGATAATTATGCATAATGGTAATATGTCAGGACACAATCATGGCATTGGGTTGTATCTATTAGCTGAGGGTTCCCTAAAGAATCAGGAGGCTTTTCATGAAGTCCAAGAATATTTATTTTCCAAACAGCCGTGGCGAAAGACTTGCTGCCAAACTTGACCTACCCGAAGACGAACGACCGATTAGTTACGCCCTATTCGCGCATTGCTTTACCTGTACTAAAAGCATCAAAGCAGCCATCAATATTGCTGCAGCGCTCAATCGTGAAAAGATTGCCGTACTGCGCTTTGATTTCACTGGCCTTGGGCAAAGCGAAGGAACTTTTGCTGATACCAATTTCTCCACCAACGTTGCCGACCTGATTTTAGCTTCAGAATATCTGACCAAGGAGTTTCAGCCGCCACAAATTATCATCGGTCATTCTCTAGGAGGAGCAGCGGTCATTCAAGCGGCAGAGAAAATCCCTTCTTTACGTGCTGTTGTCACTATTGCCGCCCCGCATGACCCTGGCCATGTCGCCCACCTTTTTGAAAATATGCGGCAACAGATCGAAGAATACGGCTCTGCAGAAGTTAATCTTGCCGGTCGTAAATTCACCATAAAAAAACAATTTCTGGAAGACCTTGAGATGCAGAAGCTCGACACGCACATCAAATCTCTCAAAACCGCATTGATGGTTATGCACTCACCAAGAGACACAACGGTCAGCATAGATAATGCCGCAAACATCTACAAAGCGGCAAAGCACCCCAAAAGTTTTATCAGTCTTGATGAGGCCGATCATCTCCTTTTGAAAGAGAAGGATTCATTATATGTCGGCATGATGATAGCGGCATGGAGCCATCGATATATTGATCCCCCGGTGCAAGAAGAAACCGAAAAAATCGACATTGATAGCCGGGTGACAACGAGCACGGGAAACGAAGATTTTTTTACAGAAATATTTGCAAACGGTCATGCCATGATTGCGGATGAACCTGTCAAATATGGTGGCACGGATCGCGGGCCAACGCCTTACGAATATTTGTTAGCAGGGCTTGGCGCTTGCACCAGCATAACTTTGCAAATGTATGCTCGAAGAAAAAACCTGCAATTAGAAAAAGCTGTGGTCCGTATGACACATAAGAAAGTTCACGCTGAGGACTGCGACCACTGTGAAAGTGCGGAGGGTAAAATCGATCGCGTGGTATGTGAAATAGAGCTATCGGGTGAACTCAATGACGAACAGCGGCAACGCCTGCTTGAAATCGCCGAGCGCTGTCCGGTACACAAGACATTGCATAGCGAAGTAGACATTGTTTCAAAGTTGAAGAGTTAACGGGAGGATAAAGCCATTCTGAAGCAAACAATTCGGAGACAAACAAAAGTTCTCTATACTTTCTCTGTGCCCTCTGTGACTCGAGTGAGAGAAGCGAACGGGAGGTAAAGATGTTGACTCTCTTAACGAAGCAAGCTTCATGGAATAAGACCCAGCTTTTTAAT
>JAAXQF010000500.1 GCA_012974435.1 Desulfuromonadales bacterium
ATCTTGTCCAGGTCGATAAAGCCACTCAAGAGGCCGGCGAGGCCGCCGAGAGAATCCAGAAAGGTGTCGATTCCCTGACGGGCACGTTCCACCAGGCGTTGTCGAAAATCGGGATCGTAAAGCATGCCACCGAAACGCTCCAGTAGCGGTGGTACTTCCTTTTCGAGCTGCTGGAGGAGGACCTCGACCAGGTCCTTTGGCAGGAGGTCGCGCAGTGATCGCTCGCTCTGTAGCACCCGTTCGAGGCGGTCATCGACAAAGCGCTCAACCGCCCCAGCTGTTGTGTCCGAGTGCAAAATCGTGGTTACGCGCGTGTCGAGGTGACTCTGCAGTTTCTGGTAACGTTCCGGGGTCAGGAAACTTTCCAGGTCGCGGGCCAAAAGGGTATCGCCTTTTTCCTGAATAAAGCTACGTAGCTGTGCTTCGAAAGCATCGCTTGCCAGGTAGTCGGTAATCGCTCCAACTGCTTTGACCCGCAGAGCAGAAACCAGCTCACGGAAACGGCGTTGGTAATTTTCCGGCACCAGGGTGTCGAGGGAACCGAGTTCGCGCGAGAGAAAGGTCTGGAGCTTGTCATTGACGGCACTCTTCAGTTCACGCTGAAAGGCGGGTTTTTCCAGGGTTAGGCGAACATCTTCGGCCGTCAGGAGATGGGAGCCGACCATTTCACCCATGCGCTGCGCAAGCTCTCCGCGCTTGGACGGAATAATCCCCGGGGTCAGCGGTAGACGCACACCGAAAAGACGCCATGGTCGCAAGGGACGAAAGAGCATGCGAATGGCGATGTAGTTGGTCACATAGCCGATCAGCGCGCCAAGTAGAGGCGGCACCAGCCAGGGCAACCAGAAAATAGTTTCTAACATACTTTTCTCTCTATTGATGTCATCACAAGCTTTACCGGCGCTTGGCTTTCAGCTAAGATTCCGGTCTTTACTTTAAGGAGTTGTTCTCATGTCTGATCAGATGATTCGTGCCCTGACTCTCGATGGCGCCATCCGCGTCAGCGTCGCCGCAACCACAGCGCTGGTCGAAGAAGTCTGTCGACGCCAGCAGACTGATCCGACCGCCAGCGTCGCTATCGGTCGTCTGGCTACGGCTGCGGCCTTGATGGGCAGCCTGCTCAAGGGCCAGCAACGGGTCGGCCTGACGATCGAAGGCAATGGGCCTTTGCAACGGTTGCAGGCTGAGACCGATGCTCATGGCCAGGTACGGGCAACCCTCAAGGTGGCATCGGCAGGCCTGCCGCCGCGTGATGGGCGGTTCGATGTCGCCGGAGCCATTGGCCAAGCCGGATTCCTGCACGTCGTTAAGGACCTTGATCTGAAAGAGCCTTACCGCGGCACGGTGCAACTGGTCAGCAGCGAGATCGCTGAAGATCTGGCTTACTATTTCACCGCTTCGGAGCAAACACCGTCAAGCGTCGCTTTGGGCGTCGAACTGGGGCAGAATGCTGAAGTAGTTGCAGCCGGAGGCTTCCTGGTGCAGCTGATGCCCGGTGCCGATGAAGCCCTGACAGATCGCCTTGCAGAACGGCTCGCCAAGATGTCGCCTACCACGACTATGCTCAGCCAGGGACTGACGCCTGAAGCGATCACAGCTTGCATCCTTGAGGACTTCCCTTATCAGATCCTCGGCAGCACGGAGCTGACATTTTTCTGCAGCTGCAGCCAGCGGCAAACCCTCAACCTGCTGCGCAGCCTCGGCGCCGAAGAACTGGACCGGTTGATCGAGGAAGATAACGAGGCCTCTGTGACTTGCGAATACTGCAAAGAAGTCTACACCGTAAAAGGTGACACCTTACAGGAAATCAGGGCGAGTCTTTGAGTTCATCCAGGCGCAATTGGTGATGCCTAGAACCGCTTTGCCATTTCCAGCCAGAGGTATCGATCCCCTTGCGCAGGAAATACTTCTGCAATAACTCCTGCCGCTTGTTGCCCAGAGCTTGCGAGTCAAAGCCGGTTCCGGCCTCGCTACCTACGGAGAATTTCCAGGTGTTTCGCGGCCTGCTGATCAGCCAGTCGGCGAGAACGTCAAGGCAGGCAAGGCCTTCCATTTTCGGCAGGACAGCGCCTCTACGATAAATACTAGGTGACGTATAAACCACCTTCAGGGCATCACCCACATAACGCTGCCTGACTTCGGCACATGGCAGATCGTGCGCTGAAAAGTCCGGAAGGCTTGAGGCAAAGGCCGCTCCTGAAGGGCTACCCTCCTGCTGTCCAGGAGCAAAGATAGATAACACTCCGGAAGAAATGATGATCAGCACCCAGCTCCGAAGATTCAAGTCATTATCCTCATTGGTTAGTAAGCGCCCCGTCCGCTTGTTGAAAGACCGGGTGCTCTCTTAGTTCTTCAAGCAAAAGTGCGGCAAGCCATCCGGTCAGAACCCCGGCTAACAGCGTAGACAACAGAAAGAACGGCAAAATCTGCCAGACCGCCGCATGCTGAACGACCAGTAATCGGGCCGCCAGAATCTGTCCCAGGGCGTGACCTCCAGCCCCGATTGCCGATATCCCGATCGGACTCAAACGCCGCCCGGCGACACGGTACACAATAATCATAGCAGATGTTGCGAAGATGGTGCCGACTAAAGCCAACCAGAAGCCTGGTCCGAAAAGCCTGCCAAGCAGAAGTGCCCCGATACCAACCCGCGCCAGGCTGACACTCCATGCCGCGCGACCATCGTAGAGATAAAGCGCTACCAGGGTCATGACATTGGCCAGCCCGAGGCGCAACCAGGGCACGGGTGTTGGCAGCAGACTCTCAAAAGCGTGCAGGGAGACGGCGATGGCAATAAAGAGACCCAAAAAAACCTGACGACGGGAACGGCTCAAGGCTTGGACATCAACGGCTGAGCAGGTCATAAGACATCTCCTTGTCGGAAGAGCCGTCGATGTGCACCAGAATACGGTTCGGCACGCAGGCCAGCAGGTCCGCCGTATGTTTTGCTATGCCCATGCTGACACAGATTTTACGTGGGCAGGGAGATTCTACAATCCGGACTCCCTGTTCATCAATAACAAGCTTTGTTTGTCCCAGGGGGCCGTCTATGGCAAGAGTACGAGGCTGATCGAGGGGAGCTGTGAAGCAGAGTTCTTCGCCGCAGGTTACCATGACGCGAGAGCCTTCGGGCATAGCCGCTATCGAGACGATACCGGCCAGGGAGAGCATCAGCATGATGAGGACGACCAGCCAGTCTCCCCCGGTCATGAAGTGCCAGGGTGCTTTCATGGCAAAACCTGATAGGTCGCCCAGTTGGGGCTGACGTGTCGGCTGCCATCAGCGGCAATAACCAATCCTTCCGCCTGCGGAAATTGTTCCAGAAGCGTCAAGCCTGCCTTCGGGCCGAGCACAAACACCGCCGTTGCCAGGGCATCGCCGAGGGCGACGCTGTCGGTGACAATGGTGACGCTCTGGCAATCTCTGGCAGGCATGCCGGTTTGTGGGTCGAAGATATGGTGGTAACGTACGCCATCTTTTTCGAAAAAACGCTCATAGTCTCCCGAAGTGACCACGGCCCGATTGCTGATCTGTACCGTTTCAAGGACGCCCTTCTCTTCGCGGGGGTGCTGGATGCCGATGCGCCAGGGACGCTCCGGGCGTTGGCCGAGCAGGTACATGTCGCCGCCGGCATTGACTGCGGCATTGGACACGCCATGCTGCTTGAGGATCGCGATGGCTCGATCGACGGCATAGCCTTTTGCAATGCCGCCGAGGTCAAGTTGCAGTTGTGGGTTTGCTTTGCGAAGCTGTTGTCCTTCCAAGGCAAGGGCTTTCGGCCCGATTCCGGAGAGGGCTGCGGAAAGTTCTGCAGCGCTGGGAAGGGTTGGTGCCTCTTTATCGAAGGCCCAGAGAGACTTGAGTCTGCCAAGCGTCATATCGAAGGCGCCGCCACTCTTGCGGGAAATCTCCAGCCCCAGGGTAAGCACTTCTGCAGTTGGCAAGGAGACTTCACCACCGTTTGTACTCTGTGACAGTCGTGAAACCTCGCTGTCCGCGTTGTATCTGCTGAGCAGCTTGTCAAGACGCTCCATTTCAGCAAAAGCCGCCTCAACGGCAGCCTCGAGGGTCTTGTTGTTCTGCCCCGCGGCCATAATTTCGACAACCGTGCCCATCATGATGCGGCTGCGCCGGACCTCTTCGCCATCAGGTTGCAGGCGCCACCAGGTGAGTGTCAACACGACCAGCAGGAGGCCGATAATCAGGGGGCGATTCCAGGGCAAGCTTAGTCCTCGCAGATTTCGCCGATCAGGTCGTATTCGGAAGAGTCCGTGATTTCCAGATTGACGATGTCACCGACATCAGCCTGTCCGGAGGTGATGTAGACCTGACCGTCAACATCGGGAGCCTGACGAACGCTACGGCCACGCAGCAGCAGTTCTGTTTCCTCGCTGTAGCCCTCGACCAGTACCGGCTCGATTCGTCCTTTGAGTGCAAGGTTCTTCTGCAACGCAACCCGCGATTGGGCTTTCATCAGCTTCTTGTAACGTGACAGTTTGGTGCGGGCGGGAACCTGACCGACAAGTTTCGCGGCCGAGGTGCCCTCCTCGCGAGAATATTGAAACACTCCGAGACGCTCAAAGTGGCCCTCTTCAACAAAAGCGAGAACTTTGCGGAATTGCGCGTCGGTTTCGCCGGGGAAACCGACGATCAATGAAGTCCGCAGGGTGATGTCTGGGATACGGCTACGGATGCGTTCGAGCAACTGACGAATGCCGGCCTCGTCGATGCGGCGGTTCATGGCGGCGAGGATCTGATCATCGATATGCTGAATCGGCAGATCGATGTAGTTGCAGATCTTCTCTTCAGCGGCCATCATGTCGAGCAGTTCGTCGGTGATGCCATCCGGATAAGCGTAGAGCAGGCGCAACCAGACCAGCCCTTCGATCTTGACCAGCTCACGGAGCAGAGTCGTCAATTCATGTCCATTGCCGCGCTCTGCGCCAAAAGCGGTGACGTCCTGGGCGATCAGGTTGATTTCCTTAACGCCGCTTTCTACCAAGCGTTTGACTTCCTCAACCACCGACGGGATGGTCCGTGAACGCAGGGTGCCGCGAATACTCGGGATAACGCAGTAGGAACAATGGTTGGCGCAGCCCTCGGCGATCTTGACGTAGGCCGAGTAGAAAGGTGATGACGTCACCCTTGGCGTGGTGTGGTCGTAGAGGTAATCGGGTAAGCCGATCTCCTGCTGCTGCTCACCTTGCAGATGGCTGTCGAGCAGTTCGAGGATACGCGGCGCGTCAGCGGTGCCCATGAAGAAATCAACTTCCGGCAGATCTTTGGCGAGATCGTCCTGATGGCGCTGCGGCAAACAGCCACTGACGATCAGCAGCTTGCAGCGACCGTTTTTCTTCTGCTCCGCCACTTCGAGGATGGTTTCCACCGACTCTTCCTGGGCGTCACGGATGAAGGCACAGGTGTTGACGACGATAATGTCCGCCTGGCTTTCATCAGTCACGATCTTGAATCGCTCGGCAGGCAGATGGCCGAGCATGACTTCGGCATCGACCAGATTTTTTGGACAACCAAGACTGATCAGGCTGACGTTGTATTTGTTCAAGAGACTTCCTCCGCAGAGTTGTGTCGAAACACGCATTGTTAAAAATTCTTCCAATATTCGGGGAGTTATAACACAAAACCGCCCCGGGGCAAAAACTTTCCTCCGGGGCGGCTGTTGTCAGAATAGACCTTTTCAGAAGGACTCAGAAACCCATTTCCTGACCGGTTGGTCGAACAACCTGTACGTCTGCCGGCATTATGAAGTTGAAAGACATGTCGGAAATGCCGAAATTAACCCGCAGATTGCTGAATTCAATCGTGGTGCTGTTGCCATTCGGGTCGTAGACCGTAGTCGACAGGATTGGGAACCATCGTCTGTTCAGGTTGTCTTCGTACCCGGGGAAGTTAAGGTTCCGTCCTCCTGGCGTCGGCGGTGTCGGTGGCGTGGACTGCGCAGACGGCACGGATGGCACGGATGGCATGCGGGGGTCTACCTCCTGACCAGGATTCAGATAGGCCTCAACGGCATAACGATCAACCACGATGATCATTCTGTTGATCAGCGAAGAGACACGCCTCGGAACAAGTTCAAGCACGTGATTGCCCTCGACATCGTTGTTCGGTACCGCCCACCTGATGGAAAAATCCCGGGACAGGTTGCCCAATCCAGTGAGAAACGTCATCGGATCGCTCTGCCGAGACCTGTTGACCATCTCGATGTCCGATAGAATCACCTGGTTATTCTCCGGAAGATAAACCCAGAGCTTCTTCGCGTCGGAGACGATCTCCTGGGTTGTGGGTTGCTCGTATTGCCAACGAAATTTGACGCGTGGCACGGTGTCCGTACGCTGGTAATCAAAAGCAACTTCAACTTCTCCGCTGGCGCGCTGCAGTCGGTCCAGTGAGGCAATTTTCGACTCCTGGAAGAAATCAGCAGAGTAGTCGTAGATTCTCAGCTTCTCATCAGTCTTGGTCTGAAACGGGGTCTCCAGCGCGCTGATGACATCGCCAAGCGATGCGGCCCAGGCGGGAGCAGCCAGGGTGGCCAGAAGAGCACTCAGGCACAAGGTGCAGAATAGGCTCCGGTTCATCATTATAGCCTCCTCAAAGAAAGGTCCTCAAATGGATACTTGGTCATCATCACGGGCACAGTAAACCATCATATTGCCAGTGGCAAGATCAAACTCAACGGTACGTCCCCGGTTGCCGCCGACCTCTTCACCGAAGAGCGGGATTCCGAGCGAGGCGAGGGTCTCCCTTGCGCTTCTAGCGTTTCGCGCGCCAATGCTCTTGATCATGGTTTGATACGAGGTTTCGAACATGTTGGCGCCACCGGCGACTTTGGCGACCAGGCGATCTTGACTCGCGCCAGCTTGCAAAAGCTCATCCACGATCTCAAGAATGCCGGCATCAACATATTTACTCTCCGAGCCTAGGGCGTTCCTCTCCGGCCGATTTGGCAGGAGCAGATGTCCCAGTCCGCCGATCCTGGCTTCCGGGTCATAGAGTGCAACTGCAACACAGGAGCCAAGACCATACGCCTTGAGAACGGCTGGAGACTGATCGATCCGAACTTGGGCAATTGTGACCCGGGTGCTCATACGGACCCTCCGACAGAACTGAGAAAGATATTTAGTGTGACCGGATCAGGGAGCAGGAAGAAATGACCCTTAATGGCAAGATCCTGATCAGGTTCTCCGCCAAAATCCGTTTCGACCATCATGGCGAAGTCGCCGGACTGGCTCAAATCAATCAGAACATGGTCAACCACGGCACCGGCCATATCGTAGGCAAGTAGAGGCACCGAGGGGATCAGGGTCTTGTTGAGCAGGTTGCCGAGGGCGCTGAGATATGCTGAGGCGAGGATGTTGCCGACTTCTTTCAATGCTGAAACAGACACCTCGGTCATGACCAGCCCTTTTTCCTGATGACCAAGCAGGCTGCAGAGCAGGCGATGGGCGCTCTCCTGTGGGAACAGCAACATGATGCTACCGCGAGCATCGCCAAGAATCTGCAGAGTGATTCCGACCATCATCTTTTCGGCACCACCGAGATGCTCAGGGACCTTGCTTATTTCAGTGATTGTGACATTCGGAACGGTCAGATTTACGCGCTGTCCGATCATTTGCGAAAGGGCCGTGGCCGCATGGCTCATGCCGATATTGCTGATTTCTTTCAAGGTGTCCAGTTGGACACTGTTCAATTCACGAAAGGGCATTCATGTCTCCCCGATCAATCGTTGGTGAAAAGTTGACGATCCTCAAGCAGGGACGAAGGATCAACAATAAATACAATCTGTCCGTCGCCTTCGACTGTTGCACCGCTCAAGCCGGTCAGAAGGTTAAGCGGGAAGCCAAGGCTTTTGACAAAGGCTTCGCGCTGACCGAGGAAGTGATCCACTTGTAAGCCGATACGACGTCCTTGAACTTCGGTCAGAATAACCCAGGTGGTTTCTCCGGCGGCAACCTCGGGCAGACCCAGAGCGTCGTTCAGAGAATAGAGGCTGATAACCTCTTCATCAATGCTGAAGACCCGTTTTTGGCCGGAGCTCTGAATCTCGCTGGTCGGTAAATCCAGAGTACGTTGCACCCGGGTGATGGGAATCGCCATCGGGTGACCGGCACAGCTGACCAGCAGGATCTTAATGATGGAGATGGAGAGAGGCAGGCGCATCTGGAAGCGGGTTCCCTGGCCTGGCGCGGAAAGGATTTCCAAAGTGCCGCCGAGGTTGCCGACCGCAGCTTTGACCACATCCATGCCTACCCCTCGCCCGGAGGTTTCGGTGATCGCTTCTGCAGTCGAGAAGCCCGGCTGGCAGACCAGCATCAGGGCATCCCGATCACTTAAATTGTTCGCCTGGGGAGTCGTCATCAAACCGCGATCCACAGCTTTCTGGCGTAACTGATCGGCGTCCATGCCCTTGCCGTCGTCGGCAACCTCAACCAGCACAAGGTCTTTTTCGCGACGGGCCGACACAGTCACAATACCTTCCTGCTCTATGCCATGGTCAATCGCGTTGCGCACGAGGTGCACCAGCGGGTCGGTCAGCTCCTCGAGGACCGCACGGTCGATACCGACTTCGGCGCCGGTTAGTTGCAGCGTGACTTTCTTGTCGGTTTTGCGGCTCAGGTCACGCACGATCCGCGGCAGGCGGCCGGTAATGCTTTCCAGCGGCATCAGGCGAGCCTGGAGGACGTGGTGATGCAGGTCATCGAGCAGGCGGCTGGTCTGGCTGAGGGTCTGGGTCAGGTCGTCCCAGTTGCGGCTAGTGGTCGCCGTGTTGAGCATATGACGGTGGGTAATCAGTTCTCCGGTCAGGTTGACAAACTGATCGAGCAGATCGGTTCGTACTCTGATGGTGCGTGCACCTTCATCCCGGCTGCGGTGTTCTTCCTTGCGGCGGTCATCGATAAAACGGACCTTGGCGACACCACTGATCTTCAGCAAGGCTTCTTCGATATGGCCTTTGGCTAACGTGGTGCGTAACCAGGCCTGAATCTGCTGACAGGGTGCTCCACCGCGTAAAGCCGTCACGTCGGGCCGACTCGATATCAGTTCGCCGGATTTTTCCAGTTCGCGTAAAATCAGGATGCCGCGGGCCGCGGCGGCCGGTGTGTCCTCGGCCAGGTCGACCAAGACCTGATATGCGTCGGGTTCTTCAGGGAGGGGCTCTTCTTCAGAAGCGGTATCGTCCTCAGCTTCACCGGGGGCTTCTGCGTCCACCGCAAGAGTTTCCGGTTCTGACACCTCGTCTTCGCTATGAACACACTCCTCTTCATCATCAACGGCGAGCAAAGACTCTTGCGGCAGGTTTTCCACTTCCTTGGCCACCATGACCGGTTGCTGCTCAGGCGTTTCCCGCAGAAAGGCCTCGATCTCCCGTTCCGGCTGGTTGGACTGCAGGTCATCAAGCAGTCCGTCGAGAATATCTATCCCGCTCAGAAGGTAGTCAATTGCTGTAGAAGGGATTTGGCCGGAAGAGCGAAATTCGTCCAGAAGGTCTTCGAGATGATGGGACAGCTTGGCCGTGCGATCAAAGCCCATGGTCGCAGCCATGCCCTTGATCGAGTGCGCCTCACGAAAGAGGGCGTCAATCGTCTCACGGTTGTCCGGTTCCTGTTCCAGGGTGACAACCAGCTTGTTCAGGTTATTGATATGTTCCCGGGTTTCCGTTAAGAAAAGATCCCGGTACTGGGACATGTCCATAGCTTGTCCGGAACTCCTGAAGCAGGATTATCCGGTCACCCGATTGACGATCTCGAGGACCTTCTCTTCCTTGAACGGTTTGACGATAAAATCTTTTGCTCCGGATTCGACTGCTTCGAGAACCAGGGAGTCCTGTCCAAGGGCGCTGACCATGACCACGCAGGCGCTCGCATCCAAGGCCATAATGTCCTGTAACGCCTCGATGCCGCTCTTTTTGGGCATGACAATATCCATGGTCACCAGGTCCGGCTTAAGCTCCTGATAGAGTTCGAGAGCTATTTCACCATTCTCCGCTTCTGCGACCACATTGTGACCCGCTCTAACGAATATATCCTTCAACATGTTGCGCATGAACAGCGCATCGTCGACAACCATCACACGTAAGGCCATAAGCACCTCCTATTCTATATATCTATTTTCCAGTTGATTAATAACTTTGTCGGTGTCGAGCAGGTTGACCATCTTGTCCTCAAGGTAGGCCACGCCACGAATGGCACTATCACCAGCTTCTGCAGGTGCCGGTTGCAACGACGAAAGATCGAGCCGGGCGATGCGAACAACGCCACTGACTGACAGCACCATCGATTTTAATTCCGGGGTCAGAACCACATAGCGGTGATCACGCTCCTCTGTCGTGAAACCGAGTAGCCCCGGTAGATCGATCACAGCAAGGATCTGACCGTGAAAATTGATCGCTCCGTTAAGTACGCCCTCGGTGAGGGGGACATTGTGAAGAGCAGGGTTCTCGATGATTTCCTGGATTGCATCGATTTCGAGCCCGTAGACCTCTTCGCCGAGAGTGAAAATCAGGGTCAGTTCCATGCTTTTAGTCCTGATCAACCTTGACCAGTTTAAACTTCTTGACGACCTGCAGCATTGCTTCGGACATGGTGGAGAGGTTCTTTGCCGATTGGGCCAGCTCTTCCATCGAGGCGGACTGTTCCAGGGTTGCGGCCGAGACCTGTTCGGTTGCGGCAGCATTGTCAGAGACGACCTTGTCGATCTCTTCGATGGCCCGGGTAATGCGCTCGGCGCTGGCAATCTGTTGGTCAGCCAGTTCGGAGATGCTGCTGGCTTTGGCACGTGTCCTTTCGGCATTCTCGGTAATAGCAGAAAATGCCTCGTTGGTCCGGTCAACAGCCTCGCGGCCGCTCTCCATCTCTTCGACAACCTGGGACATGGAGGCTTGAACCTGCTGGCCTTCGGCACGAATGCCTTTGACCAGGCTGCTGATTTCATCGGCAGAGATGGTGGTTGAATCGGCCAGTTTGCGAATTTCTTCGGCGACGACGGCAAATCCTCGCCCATACTCTCCGGCCCGGGCCGCTTCGATTGTCGCGTTAAGCGCCAGCAGATTGGTCTTCTGAGCCACCCCGTTGATCACCTCAACAAACTTGTTGATGCGTTGCAGCTGGCCGATAAAATTGAACATTTGCTGGCTGCTGCTTTCCGCTTCGGCCATAACCTGGCGAATGCTGGATAGGCTGGCTCCGGCAAGGCTTCTGCCGTCCTTTGCTGTGTCCACCGTTTTATTGGCCGATTCGGCAACGGTCTTTGCCGCCGAAGCGACCAGATTGATCGACATGGCCACTTCCTTGAACAGGCGGTTCGATTCTTCAACCATCTCCGCCTGGGTCTCGGCGCCCTTGCTGATCTGGTCAACGGTGCCGGCGACTTCCTGCGAAGACGCTGACATCTCCTGGGATGTTCCGGAGAGGTTCTGCGCCGAACCGGCGACCTTGAAGGCAATGTTACGAATGTCCCCGACCAGGGCGCGTAGACTTCCCTGAATGTGGTTCATGGAACTGGCAAGGTCGCTGGTCTCATCAGGAAAGTTGCCTTCTTTTAAGCTGATATCTTCTGACAGGTCTCCCTGGCTGATCCGATCTCCCGCTGAAGTCAGGCTGCGAATATTTGCGGTGAATGCTCGGGAGAAGAGCGCCCCGATGATCAGGCCAACAACCAGGGCACAGACGATGGTGAAGAACTGTTGAAACTCCGGGGCAATTTTCAGGTAGGGCACCGCCAAATTGACGACGACTCCCGAAACCACCACAACCAGGAAACCGATGATGAATTTATAACTGATTTCGACGCGCATGATTCCACTCCTTACCGGGCAGTGATCAGTGGAGACCAGGGCTTTTGACCCGATCTTCTAAATGTCAGCAACTGTGACAGGCTCAGCCGTACGGCGATAGACCCGTTCCACAGGAAATTCTGATTGATAGTAACGGCGTATATCGCCGGTCATGGTTTCAGAGCGACCCAGGACCAGAGCCCCATGTTCGGGCAGGGTCGTAGCAAAACGAGACAGGATTCGTTCCTGCTCCTCTCGCGTAAAATAGATCATCACGTTACGGCAGAGAATCAGATCTGCCGGCGGATAATCACTTGCGGTCATGATGTTGTGTTGGCGAAACTCCACTTGGTTACGGATACGTTCAATAACCTGGTAATGACCATTCTCCCCATGAAAATATTTATTGAGGACTTCTGGCGGCACCTCTTTCAGCCGCAACGCTTCAAAAGTTCCACAGCGAGCTGCATCCAGGACCGGTTCGCTGACGTCGGTCGCCAGAATGTTGATCTTCAAGTCTCTGACGTTCATGTCATCGACCAACAGCGCCAGGGAATAGGGCTCTTCACCGGAAGCACACCCGGCACTCCAAAGCGTCAACTCGGTCCGCCCTGCTGCTCGCGCCCGGCGGCAGAGATCCGGTAGAATCTTCTGTTCGAGAATCCGGTAGGTGTCCGGATTACGAAAAAACTGGGAGACATGGATGGAGATGGTTGCCAGCAAGGTGTCAAGCTCGTCGCGATCCATCTCCAGGCGCTTCAGATACGAAGCAACATCCGCGGCTTTGCAGCTCCGCAGCCGCTTGGCGATGCGCCGGCGAATGCAGCGGTCCTTGTATTGGGCGAGATCAAACTGGCGTCGCTCACGCAGGAGTTGCGTAATCGCCGCAAACTCGTCATCGGTGAGATCGTCTCCCGTCCATATGTGAGCAGCTGGCTCGGTCATATTACATCAAATATCTTCAAGTCCGACAAAAATGGTCATATCCCCTGACAAGGATGGGTCGCACCTCTCCCGTCTTGTCCTTGAGTGAAAGCAGGCCGGAACCCTTGCTGATGCAGCCGATTGTAGTTATCGGCAACTGTCTGGCGGCACAGAGTTCCCTTACTGAAGGCGCTTTGTCTGGGGCTACGGTAAAGAGCAGTTCATAATCTTCGCCTCCGTAGAGTGCCAGTTCCAGCAAGTCAGGGGCTTTGCCAAGATGAACCTGAAACTCTTCCGATAAAGGCAGTTCAGCTGCTTCGATAAGTCCATCTACCTGAGATGATTGCAGGATATGCTCCAAGTCACCCGCCAGACCATCGGAAACGTCGATCATGGCGCTGGCAAAATGATTTTCGCCGAGCAGTCGCCCCAGTTCAACCTGGGCAACAGGTTGATGATGACGTTTCAATAAGTTTGTGTGTGCTTCTTTGTCTTCCTCGATCAATCGCAGGGCAAGGGCGCTGTCACCAAGGGTGCCGGAGACCATGATCAGGTCACCCGGCTGCGCGCCATCACGGCCGATCGCCTGATGCCTGGGGGCGCTCCCTTCAACGGTCACCGAGATCATCCATGGACCGGGGCTTCTGCAGGTATCTCCACCGACCAGGGAGACACCGTATTTCGCCGTTTCGTCGAGGACGCCACGTAAAAAAGCCTCGATGTCGCTGACCTCCGCCTCATCAGGACATGCCAGCCCCAGGTAGAGATAGCGAGGAGACCCACCCATAGCTGCGATATCACTGAGGTTTACGGCAACAGCCTTGTGGCCAAGAGCTTCACAGCCAGTCCAGTCGTGACGAAAGTGAACGCCTTCGATCAACAGGTCCGTCGAAGTCAAGAGCTGATGCCCCTCCGGAAGGTTGAGTACTGCAGCATCGTCACCGATACCACGATGCACCCCTTCACCCTTGCCGGCTTGCTCGCGGATGCGGTCGATCAGTTTAAATTCACCCAGATCTTTCAGTTTCAAAGGCATGTCCCTGTTTCCAGCATTGGTAGTAACACATCATTTTCATTCGAGAAATCTTATCTGTCAAGAAAACTTCCCTATACCTTCCAGATGAATTTACTTTCTTGCCAATCTTTCGGGCCGTCATTATAGCGGCGCTCTACAAAGGTTGTCTGACCATCAGCCCCTGCCATTAAAAGTGTTGAGCAACGCGTGCCGTAGGTGGGCATGGTGATAAATGTCGCTGAAAGAGCACGCTCCCATTCGAGCGGTACACCTGTTTCAGGAAGGTCCTCATCTGCTGCCCTGCTGGTGTCAGCAAGGATGGCAAATGCTTCTTCCTTGGCGAAAGTACGCTTGCTGAGTAGCCTGTTAAATTCTTCCTTTGAACGTACAACCTTTGGCCACGGAGTGTCGAGCAAGTGGTTGCTCAGACCGTAAATACCTGGCTCTAAAGATCTGGCTGGGGCCTGCCGGTTTGAGGAATAATAAACCTCCCCGGCGTCTCCGAGGAGCAGGTTGAAGCCGGCGAAAGCTTCAGTTTTTGTCTCGATGCTTGCGAGGAAATCGGCAGGAGCCATTTCTCCATGTAGATATTCACGAACCAGCCAGCCACGTGACTTGCTGTGCTTTTTCTGACTTCGTGCTCCTTCGCGGATATTGGTGACACTCGCCCAGCGCGTCCCGCGAGCTCCGAACCAACACCCCCCTGACACCAGGTCTCGTCCGGCAACCAGCCCCGGAAACTCCTGCCAATCTTCAGCCGCCGCAGATGGCCGGCTATAGAACTCATCACGGTTGGCAAGAACCAGCAATGGGATCGGTTCTTCCGGCCGATGAGCAATCAGAATCAGGCACATAAGAGAATCTCTTTCGTTTGGATACAGATACAGTCTGATTCTGGCAGAATTGTTCAATTAAGACAATCAGGACTCTATAATTCAGGGAAGGGTTTTTATGAGAAGGGGACTTGTCCGCCAGAGGAATCGCAAGAAAGTCACTGGAGCACTGGAGATGGCCGATTTCCATCAAGCGGGCATCGGCGAGGCATATAAAATGTCCGGCTGATCTGCACCTTGCCTTGTGGAAGGCAGAGAACCTCTGCCGTCGAGGTAAGAAACTTTTGGCACCGACAGCATGGAAATTTCATGGTTGGTCCTTGACCAAACAGCACCACAGTGGCCGCATTCCTTGACAACACCACTGGCGTGCCATTCGTCATGTAACTCGAGGACCAGATGATCTCTATCCTGGCAGATTGGATATTGCATGATGACTCCCCTTTCTGAGCATGCGGTTTACATTGAAAATCTGGATGTATATAGCAACGGGACACAAAAGCACGCAAATGCAGAGGGAGAAGAGATGGCTTCTGGTCGTTAGCCTTGGTTCCAGGTCATACTGACTGACAAAAAAGCCATGCAACAGCCTCATCAGAAGAGGGGGAAGCTTATCCGGCAGGGACACCAAATTTTTTGGCCGGGCCATGGACTGTCTCCAGAGAAGCGCCTTTCATCGTCAACAACGCTCCACACTCCGTGCACTCAAGCAGGTCAGCACTAAAGCCGTCAGCATGCAGGTCAATCTCCAGATGGTCATGATGATCGCAGTATGGACAGTTAAAGTTTTCTAACTATGTCTCATTTCTAAACCATTTAACGTGTTTTGTTCTGTTTTTAGTAGAACACTGTTGTAAAATCACGATTGCGTATACTCTTTAAGTAGTGAAGCTATAACCTTTTTTCGCAGCAAGTGTCAGCAGCTTCAATAACTTGCCCTTGTTAATGGATTGCGAATTAAAGCCCGACAATATGCCGAATTCACATTTGACAGGCTGGGGGTCACAACGTATATTTAATAGGCTATTTCATTGGTATTACAAGTGTCTTGTCCAATGCAGTTCACTAACCCTAC
>JAAXQF010000527.1 GCA_012974435.1 Desulfuromonadales bacterium
ATCTATTCCTTGCTCATTGAGTCTGATCTGAAGGGCTTTTGATCTAGCCTCATCGGTCGCTAGACAGAAGTGGTTGAGGTTAAGACGACAGCCTCCTTCTGGATTGGTTCTCTCCCACATCTTTTTCGGAAAAAGGTCGATTATGCTGTCGGCAGAAAGCCTTACAGAGGGAAAGGGAACCCGCCCCGCAGCAAATTCCTCCAGTCTCTCTCCAGGCAATTGCAGGATTTCAGTATAAAACTGCAACATTTTATCGATGTCGACAACGTTAAGGACGATATGGTCGAATGAGAACACCACGCTTATTTCTCCAAGGGCTTATTCTGTCTAGAAGCGCAACATAAATAAGATGTAGTCAATTATACCCAGTCAGCAGTCAAGGTCAAAGTGGAGTGTTTCTTACAAGTCTTCCTACATTGTTTCGAGGCGTCAAGATCATCAAAAAGGCGTAATTCTTACTAACCCTGACAAACGCGAAAGCCCCCGATCCGAAGATCGGGGGCTTTCGCGTTTTATAGCTGCACAAATAACGCAAGCGCTAAGCGTTTCTCATTTTTTGTCTCATCGCAAGATCGAGCAACACCAAAGCCGCCATCGACTCTACGATCGGTACTGCGCGCGGCACAACGCAGGGGTCATGCCGGCCCTTGGCTTCCAGGGTCACCGGGTTACCGTCAAAATCAACTGTTTGTTGAGAAACTCCGATCGTTGCTACCGGCTTGAAAGCCACCCGAAAAAGCACCGGCTCGCCGCTTGAAATCCCGCCCAGCACACCACCGGCATTGTTGGTTACAGTGCCAAGACGATCGCCCTTCTTCACGAAAGGATCGTTGTGCTGTGAACCGCGCAGACAGGTGCCGGCAAACCCGGAGCCGACCTCGAAACCTTTGGTGGCAGGAAGCGACAGCATGGCATGAGCAAGCATGGCGTCGAGTTTGTCGAAGACCGGCTCACCCCAACCTGCAGGGACGTTGCGGCAGACACAACTGACCACGCCGCCGATCGAATCCTTGGCGTCACGAATCTCACGCACTTTCTCTTCCATACGCACGGCGGCAGAGGCATCGGGGCAACGGATAAGGTTGCGATCGACCTGCTCTCGGTTAAGGGTCAAGGGATCGATCTCACCAGCCTGCTCTTCACCTACGGCGCTGACCCAGGCGACGATCTCTATGCCATATTCTTCACGCAAGATCTTTTCGGCGATCGCACCGGGCGCTACACGACCGATCGTCTCGCGGGCACTTGAGCGACCACCGCCGCTGCTAGCGCGGGTGCCATACTTGGCCTGGTAGGTAAAGTCTGCATGAGAAGGGCGAGGCACATCATCCATCTCACCGTAATCACCGGGACGCTGATCCTTGTTGCGCACCAGCAAGCCGATCGAGGTGCCAAGCGTTTTGCCATTTTCAACCCCGGAGAGGATGGTCACCTGGTCTGCTTCTTCTCTGGGTGTGGTGAGGTCACTCTGCCCAGGACGCCGCCGATCAAGTTGAGGTTGGATATCAGCCTCGGACAACTCAAGGCCGGCAGGGCAACCATCAACAATCGCGCCGACACCGACACCGTGAGATTCACCAAAAGTGCTAATGCGAAACAAAGTACCAAAAGAACTGGACATCATTGAACTCCCAAAATAATTTTCGTAATATTTCTACTGTGAAAAGTATTATAAACAATTCGGCGCTTCAGGAAAGCCCGTAAGCTTTTATTGTGTAATTTAACGAAGCATGTTTACAATAATACTCGAATTCCATACTTAACGAATATTTAAAGAGGACAGACCTTTGCAAAAAGTATCCATAGAGTTGGTGCCACGTGATCACGACGCGTTACAGCAGGAAATGCAGTTGGTACAGAATAATTTCCCGAGCATCGATATCATCAACATTCCCGACCTGCTGAAATTCCCCTTGAGAAGCTGGGATGCCTGTAGCCAGGCCAAAGATTTTTTTGCGCACACCATCCCTCATCTGCGTGCCATTGATTTCGACTTAAGCAAACCTTTTCCCTTGGTGGAGCAGTTCAGGGAGAATGGCATCGACAGTGTTCTCGTTATCGCCGGAGATCAACCTCAGGATATGTCACGCCGGGTCTTTCGAACCACATCCGTCGAATTAATTCGTGCGCTCAAAGCACAGATGCCCGAACTGAAAGTCTATGCCGGAATCGACCCCTACCGTTCGGGGATCAAGACCGAACTTGATTACGTTAAACGCAAGCTCGACGCCGGAGCCGAGGGCTTTTTCACTCAGCCCTTCTTCGATCTACGCTTGATGGAGATCTACCACGACCTGTTATCGGGAGTAGAAACCTACTGGGGAATCAGCCCGGTCATGAGCGTGCGCAGCAAGGATTACTGGGACAACCTCAACAACGCCATCTTCCCACCCGATTTTGAACCGACGATGGAGTGGAACCGTAACTTTGCCAAGCGAGCGTTGAACTTCTGCCAAAGCACCGACTCAAGCATCTACTTCATGCCGATCCGGGTTGACCTGGTTAAGTATCTGGATGGGATTATTTAAAATACCTTTGTCGAACACAGACAGAACAAAAGCAAATTAACAAGGATGAAGGGTTCTGCCTTTGATTTTATTAAGACACAATCAATCAAGCGGATCGAAGCTATCCATCGTCGCATAACACAAAGGACAGACCCAATTCTCCGGCAGGTCGGCAAAAGCCGTTCCCGGTGGGATGTCGTTCATCGGATCACCCTGATCCGGGTCGTAAGTGTAGCCACAGTTCGCACAGATATACCTCATTTCAGCCTCCCTATTTTCACTCAATTAAACAAACACGCACAAACATCTAAAATTCATTTTAACGCCCGTTCGCTCCGCTCTCTCAAGACGCAAAGAACTTATTAGTCCTTTTAGTTGAGCCTTATCCTTCCCCATTGCGTCTTGATTTTAATCTTTGCGTCTTTGCGTTAAAGCTTTTGATCCTCTCACTTAAACCGCGAAATACTTCGCCTGCGGATGGTGGGCAATAATCGCCGAGGTACTGACCTCGGGGACCATCTCCATCGTCTCGGTCAAAGTAATACCGATCTTCTCCGGTTCGAGAATCTTGAACAACATCTCGTGGGCGTCAAGGTCGGGACAAGCTGGATAACCGAAACCGTAGCGCGAACCCTGGTAGCCCTGGATCACGTAGCCGGTCATATCGTCTGGCTTGTCCCTGTTGATGCCAAGTTCGCGACGCATCTCTTCGTGCCAGTATTCCGCCAGCGCGTCGGTCACCTCGACGCTGAAGCCATGCAGCATCAGGTAATCGTGATAGGCATCAGCTTCGAAAAGACGCTTGGTCTCTTCCGCGATCCGGTCTCCGATGGTGACCACGAAGAATGCGGCCACATCACCTCCCTCTTCGCGCGTTTTGTAGTAGTCAGCGATACAGAGATGCGGTGGCGACTGCTGACGCGGGAAATCGAACGCCATGACGTCTTCACCGGTTTCCACGAAAACCGTATCACCTTCGCTGTAGCAACGGAAGTAGCCATAAGCGGCCTTCGGCTGCAACAAATCTTCTTTTAGGGAGCGCGCTTTGAGACTTTCGTAGAGTGGAGCAACTTTGCTTCGCGTTAGCTCGGCGTACTCTTCGGCACTGGAGCTGGAGGTGCGCCGGTATCCCCAGCGGCCCCGGAAGAGAGCTTGCTCGTTGACATAGGGGAAGAGCTTGGCCGGGTCGATGTCGACAACGTGGCGCAAACCATAAAAAGGTGGCTCCGGAACCGGCTGACTTCGATCGATATTGACGTCTTTCACCCCCGGCTTCATGCGCGGCTTACCATTCTTCGGCGCTGCGACGGTAGCGGTTAACTGGCCGTCCTCAAAATCCTTCAAAGCCTTAAGACCAGCAAAAGCGTCGGAGCAGTAAACCACCGGAGCATCGTAATTCGGCACACAGGAGGTGGCCACAAAATCACTGGTCAGTGCTGCGCCACCGAGCAGAATCGGCATATCAAGACCTGCCTCTCGATACTGCGGCAGGCTCTCCTGCATGACGATCGCCGACTTCACCAACAACCCGCTCAGACCGATCATATCGACGTTCAGTTCACGGGCTTTGGCGATAATCGTTTCCGCCGGAACCTTGATGCCAATATTGAAAACCTTGTAACCATTATTGGATAAGAGGATATCAACCAGATTCTTGCCAATATCGTGAACATCACCCTGCACCGTAGCCAATAGGATCTTGGTCCCCTCTTCCTGATCAAGCGTCTCCATGTGCGGTTCCAGCCAGGCAACGCTCTTCTTCATCGCTTCGGCCGACTGCAGCACGAAGGGCAACAGCAGCTCGCCCTTGCCGAAGAGCTCGCCGACGTGGCGCATGGCCGGCACCAGGATCAGGTTGACGATTTCAAGGGGCGGATAGCGATCAAGCAATACGGAGAGGATGTCCTCGATACCGTCCTTG
>JAAXQF010000050.1 GCA_012974435.1 Desulfuromonadales bacterium
GCTCTGGGGATGACATCTGTTGTTCCTGAGATGGACTTCACCCGCCCGGCTGATGTCGCTCCGGTCAAGATTATTGCAGCCATCGAAAAATTTCAGATCACCACCATGTTCGGTTCGCCGGCCCTGATCAACCGGGTTGGTCGTTACGGTGAAGCAAACAATATTCAGCTATCGAGCCTGAAACGGGCGATATCTGCCGGGGCGCCGGTCCCCGCAGCGGTACTGGAACGTTTCGCCAATATGCTCTCTGATGGTGCCCAGGTGTTCACCCCTTATGGAGCTACCGAGGTCTTGCCCGTGTGTTCGATCGGCAGCGCTGAGATCTTAGGCGAGACCCGTCACGCAACGGATCAGGGCAAAGGTGTCTGTGTCGGCAAACCGGTACCGAATATACAACTTGAAATCATCGTTATCTCCGACGCGCCGATTGGTGTCTGGGACGATGGACTGAAGCTTGGCATTGGCGAGATTGGTGAGATTGTGGTGAAAGGTCCGCAGGTCACACAAAGCTATTTCAACCGCGAGGAGTCAACTGCGCTCGGCAAGATTGCTGACCCGGAAAACCCTGGTTTCTACCATCGCATGGGTGATCTTGGTTATCTTGATGAACAGGGCCGCGTCTGGTTCTGTGGCCGTAAGGCGCACAGGGTTGAGACCACTGAAACGACCTACTTCACGATCCCCTGCGAGGCAATCTTCAATACCCATCCGGACGTGTTTCGCACCGCTCTGGTTGGTGTTGGTGAATTTGGGAGCCAGAGACCGGTGCTCTGTATCGAATTGGAAAAAGGGGCTGACACCTCAAGCCTTGAAAAAATACACCAGGGATTAATCGCTATAGGCGCCGGGCATGAGGTGACCAGTCAGATAAAAGCCTTCCTCTTCCATCCCGAATTCCCTGTCGATATTCGTCACAATGCCAAGATTTTCCGTGACAAGCTGGCGGTCTGGGCCGAGGAGAAGCTGTCATGAAAGCTTTAGTGACCGGTGGCGGAGGCTTCCTCGGTAAAGCAATCGTCAAGCTGCTTCGAGCGCGTGGTGACGAGGTCCGCTCTTTCTCGCGAAACCCTCACCCGGCTCTGACCGAGATTGGGGTTGAGCATTGCCGGGGAGAGCTGGGTGATGCCGAAGCGGTCAAACGAGCCGTCGAGGGTTGCGACATTGTTTTTCATGTTGCCGCGAAAGCCGGTGTCTGGGGCCCATACGAGGAATTCTACCAGGCGAATGTTCTGGGTACGAAACATGTGATTGATGCCTGTCGTCAGTTCGGCATTAAGCGTCTGGTCTACACCAGTTCGCCGAGTGTGGTCTTTGATGGCTCCGACATGGAGGGTGTTGACGAGTCGATTCCTTACCCGGAACATTTCGAAGCCTTTTATCCTCAGACCAAGGCCGAGGCCGAGCAGTTGGTCATGAATGCCAACGACCAGAATCTGGCCACTGTTGCCTTGCGCCCTCACCTGATCTGGGGGCCGGAAGATAACCACCTTGTCCCTCGCATTCTTGAGCGTGGCGCCAAGGGCGCGTTACGTAAGCTCGGTACCCGTGAGTGCTTGGTAGACACTATCTACGTCGATAATGCCGCGCTTGCTCACCTGCAGGCCGCCGACCACCTTGACGTCGGTTCCGCCGTCGCCGGCAAGGCTTATTTCCTCTCTCAAGGAGAACCTTTGCCGATCTGGGATGTGGTCAACCGTATCCTCGATGCTGGTGGCCTGCCACCGGTGACCCGTAGCATCTCTCCTTCCCTGGCCTACAAAATCGGCTCGATCCTTGAAAAGGTCTATGGATTGCTCAACCTCAAAGGCGAACCGAGGATGACGCGCTTTGTTGCCAAGGAATTGTCCACCTCGCACTGGTTTGATCTCAGCGCGGCAAGAAATGATTTTGGCTATCAACCTGAAGTTACTTTTGATGAGGGGATGGAGCGTTTGCGTGAATGGCTTTCAGCGCAATAGTGATTGACGTTTACTCTGTGTCCTTCGTGTTCTCTGTGGTAAAGTTTTTAAGACATTTAGACTTTATCTTCTCAGGGTTTTTATGCCTCTTACTTTAACTCCATGGCATGCTCCACCATCGATTCTTGACTTGAAGTCAGATGAAGTACATCTCTGGCGTTTTCCGCTCGTCTGTTCGGATCCCCTCGAACCTCTCCTCGATGAACAAGAGCTGCAACGTGCTAAACGTCTACGTAGCCAGGATAAAGCACGTGCTTTCGTAGTCGCCCGTGCCCGCTTGCGTCAGATCCTCTCCGGCTACCTGGACCGGGGCCCTCAATCTCTTCGTTTTTCTTATGGTCCCGCAGGCAAGCCTGCACTCGTCGGCCTTGTTGATTCGCTCTCGTTCAACCTGGCTCACTCTGGAAACTGGGGTGTGTGTGCCGTTGTCGGAAGAGGTGAGGTGGGTGTTGATGTTGAGACAATTAACCCCAGGCTGGATTATACCAAGCTTGCTCAAAGGTTCTTCTCCGAAACGGAGAATCAGTGGCTGCGTGCTTGTCCCGAACCGCGCAGGCTCAGGTGCTTTTATCGCATCTGGACGCGCAAGGAAGCCTGGCTGAAAGGTAAGGGTGGTGGCTTCTCGGATCCTGATCAGGATATCGGGCTTGCACATCTTGCTGGCTCCTGCACCTGTGATGGGAGTTGGTGGCTGAGAGGCTTTCCGCTTGCCCGACATTCTCTTGCTACTCTCGCGTTGTCGCAGGAGTTCTCTCTTGTGCAGCGCTGGAATGCTTGGCCTCTCTCTGACTAATCGCCGAATAGTTTGTCATTTCAGTACTTTTGCGGTGTTCCCTCCTTGCTCGTCTCCCTCCTGTTGATATACTTGATGGCAATCACCATATAAGCCTGACGTTGTGATGCATCCTTTTATTGTTGCCATACCCGGGAGCCCTCCTCATATGTATGAATTGCCGCATCAGTCGATTCCGGAAATGCTCAGAACGAATGCACGTCAGTACGCCGATCGGACTGCTATCAGTTATAAGAAAGATGGAAGTTTCCGATATTTTAGCTACAGCGATTTCTACGAAAGAGTGCTTATGGCTGCGCGTGGATTACTCAAGGCCGGGGTAGTTCCTGGTGATAAGGTGGCGATCTTTTCCGAAAACCGTGCGGGCTGGGCGATTGCTGATTTTGCGATACAGTGCGTGCAAGGAATAACCGTTCCGATTTATGCGACCAATACGGCTGCGCAGGCTGCTTATGTCATCAATCACTGCGAAGCAAAAATGGTTTTTGTTTCGAACCGGATCCAGTACGAAAAGCTGCTTAGCGTCTGCGACCAAACTCCGGGACTTGAGCAAGTTATCTCCTTTGATAGTTTCCTCGGCAGTCACGATCTTCTTGCCTTTGAGTCATGTCCTTGAACGCACGGCAGGCTACTACGCGCCGTTGATGACGGGTTGTCATGTGGCTTTCTGTGAAAGTGTCGACAAGGTTGTCGAAAATATGCAGGAAGCCAGTCCGACCGTAATGGTAAGCGTGCCGCGACTTTTCGAAAAAATCTACGCGCGAATTTACGAAGATGTTCACAAAATGTCTTCAATCCGCAGTAGCCTTTTTCACCTTGCGGTAAAGGTCGGTCGGGAGTTCATTTCACGTCGTTACATAGACCCGAAGCCGTTAGGGTTGCTCGGCCTTCAGTACCGCTTCTTCGATTGGCTGGTCTTTCAGAAGATCCGCAAACGTTTTGGCGGTCGGCTGAAATATTTTATTTCCGGCGGCGCTCCCCTCGATAAACTCATCAACGAATTTATGTGGGTCATCGGCATTCCGACTTTTGAGGGCTATGGCCTTACGGAAACAAGCCCCGCTGTTACCCTGAACAGCCCCTGGAAAGTTCGTTTCGGCTCGGTGGGAACCCCATTGCCAGGGACGGAGGTCAAACTTGCCGACGACGATGAACTCCTGGTGCGTGGCCCTCTGGTGATGCAGGGCTATTACAAGGCCCCCGAAGAGACTGAGAAGGTTATGCAGGACGGCTGGTTGAAAACTGGTGATATTGCCAGGATCGACGAGGATGGTTACGTTTATATCGTCGACAGGAAAAAAGAGATCATCATCACCGCCGGGGGCAAGAACATTGCGCCGCAACCTCTTGAGAATGTACTCAGGATGGACAAGTACATCTCACAGGCTTTTGTCTACGGTGATCGCAAACCTTATCTCGTGGCAATACTGACGCCGAACCTGGAACGCTTAATCCAGATGGCTCAGCAAGAAGAACTTGATTACCTCGACATGGAAGATCTGGTCACGAATCAGCGGGTGCAGGAACGCTATGCTCACCGCCTGCAACGAATCAACGACAAGCTGCCTTCCTATCAAACCATAAAAAAATTCATTCTCCTGCCGCGTGATTTTTCCGTAGACGGAGAAGAGCTGACACCAACTCTCAAGTTAAAGCGCAAGGTAATTACTGCCAAGTACCAGGACCGTATCGAACGGCTTTACCTGCGTAATGGCACTGGTTCTGATGATCAACCGCAGGATAATGGAGGAATCACATGAGGCAAATCAACCGTGTGGCCGTACTGGGTGCCGGAGTTATGGGTGCCACGATTGCCGCCCATCTAGCCAACGCAGGTCTTGATGTCCTGTTGCTTGACATGGTTCCGAGGGAGTTGAGCCGTGAGGAAGAAGCTGGGGGCTTGAGCCTGGATACTCCCCAGGTGCGCAACCGCATCGCTGCAACGGGTCTTGCTGGTTTGCTAAAAATGAAACCGGCGCCGCTCTATCTGAAAGAGTACGCCAGCCAGATCGAGATCGGCAACTTTGATGATGACCTGCCAAGGCTTAAAGATTGTGACTGGGTTGTCGAGGTGGTCATTGAGCATCTGCCGATCAAACAGAGTCTGTTTGAGAAAGTGGTGCCGCACCTGAAGCCTGGGGCGATTCTATCGACTAATACCAGTGGCCTGTCAGTTAATGCCATGGCTGAAGGTTTGCCGCCGGAGGTGCGTAAGAATTTCCTGGTCACCCACTTCTTCAACCCGCCGCGTTACATGCGCCTGTTGGAGATCGTTCCCTGCAGCGAGACAGACCCGGCCGTGGTTGATGAGTTGGCTGATTTTGTCAGCCGTCGACTCGGCAAGGGCATTGTTCACGCCAAGGATACAGCCAACTTTATCGCCAACCGGATCGGTGTTTATGCCATCTACAAGGGCATTGAGCACATGGTCGCTATGGGCATGACCGTGGAAGAGGTTGACGCTATCGCCGGTCCGGCAACGGGGCGGCCGAAGTCGGCAGCTTTTCGTACCGCCGATCTGGTTGGTATTGATACCCTGATCCATGTCGGCAACAACTCCTATCAGCTGTTGCCAGACGATGAGGAACGTGAGGTCTTCAAGGTTCCGGCGTTTATGGCGGAGATGGTCGACAAGGGGCTGCTTGGCAACAAGAGCAAGGCAGGCTTCTACCGTAAAGAACAAGTCGACGGCAAGCGTCAGATCTTTTATTACGACTACACCAGTGGAGAATTCAAACCTGCCGAAAAACCTAAGTTCGCCTCCATCGTGGCAGTCAAGATGGTTGATGATCCGGCGCAGAAAATCAAGATGGTAACGGAAGGGCAGGATAAGGCGGCCGAATATGCCTGGAAGACCTTGCGCGACACCTTGCTCTATACGTTTAACCGCATCCCCGAAATCGCTGACGATGTGGTCAATGTTGATAATGCAATGAAGTGGGGTTTCAATTGGGAAATCGGACCCTTCGAAATGTTCGATGCCCTGGGTGTCGACAACTTCGTCAAGCGCGCTGAAAGTGATGGTGTCATCGTTCCGGGAGCGTTGAAAAAGATCAAAAGCTTTTATCGGTTCAATGAGCCCGGGCAAAAAGAATTTTTTGATCTTGAATCCAATGAATATCGTCCTTACCAACTTAATCCAGGGCAGATCAATCTACAGATTCTCAAAAAGAGTCAGGGCGTGGTGGAGAAGAGTTCCGGAAGTTCAGTTGTTGACCTTGGCGATGGTGTCTTCTGCCTGGAGTTCCATTCGAAAATGAATGCAGTAACGGGCGACATCCTGGCCATGACGCATAAGGCGATCAAGCGGGCTGAAACAGAAGGCGTCGGTTTGGTTATTGGTAACCAGGGGGCTAACTTTTCTGTTGGCGCCAACCTGATGTTGTTGGCGGTGGCCATGGCGGAAGGGGCCTATGAAGATATCAACATGATGGTGCGCGTTTTCCAGAAAGCGACCATGGCGATCAAACTTGCCAAGGTGCCGGTGGTGGCAGCGCCTTTCAATATGACTCTTGGCGGCGCTTCTGAATATTGCCTACATGCTGCCGCAATCAACGCTTATGCGGAAACCTACATGGGAATGGTCGAGGTCGGCGTCGGTTTGCTGCCGGCCGGTGGTGGAACCAAGGAAATGTGTTTGCGCGCGGCAGAATTGGCAACACGCCACGACACCGACGTGACCCCGTTTATCTTCAAATATTTCAAACAGATTGGTATGGCCAAGTTCTCCATGGGTGCGGCCGAACTGTTCGATATGGGTTACATGCGCACGGGGGACAGCGTCAGCATGGATATAGACCGTCTGATCTCTGACGCCAAACAGAAGGTGCTGGCCCTGTCGGTCAACTATCGGCCGAAGCGGCCTATGGAGAATGTTCCGGCACCTGGACGCAGCGTGGCAGCCAGCATCAAGAGCCAACTTTGGAATCTGCAGATGGGCGGTTTTGCTTCTGAGTATGATGCGGAAATCGGCAGTATTATTGCCTCGATTATCTGTGGTGGTGACGTGCCCGCCGGTATGCCTATTTCAGAGGACTATCTGCTTCAACTTGAGCGTGAAGGTTTTCTCAAGCTGTGTGGCAACAAGAAGACCGCCCAGCGCATCCAACATATGCTTAAGACCGGCAAGCCGCTACGCAACTGATATCCGTTAAGGGAGAATAGCAATGAAAACGGCCTATATTCTGGCGTCCTATCGCACAGCTGGTTGCCGGGCAAACAAAGGCAAATTCAAGGACATGCGCCCCGATGATCTGGCGGCAGCGGCCCTCTCCGGGTTGGTGGAACGCACCGGCATCGACGCTGCGCGTATCGATGATGTCCTGCTTGGTTGTGCCTTCCCGGAAGGCGAACAGGGCATGAACGTGGCACGAATTGCTGCACTTAAAGCAGGTCTTCCCTACCAGGTGCCAGCCCAAACCATCAATCGTTTCTGCTCTTCAGGCCTGCAGGCAATCGCCCTGGCCGCCGAACGCATTATGGCTGGTTTCGCCGATTGTATTGTCGCCGGTGGCGTCGAGTCGATGACGACGGTGCCGATGGGTGGTAACAAGTACAGTGCCAACCCCGGCCTGGTCAGCGAGTGGCCGGAAGCCTATGCTTCCATGGGGATCACTGCTGAGCTGGTGGCTGACCAGTATGGTATTGAACGTCAAGCCCAGGATGTCTTTGCCGCAAGCAGTCATGTTAAGGCGGCTGCGGCCATCGAGGCCGGTCGTTTCGCCGATGAGATCATCCCGGTGCAGATCGAGCAGACGAGCATAGTCAAGGGCAAGGTACAGAAAGAGAGCGAGCTGGTCGACAGAGATGATGGCGTGCGCGCCGACACCACCGCTGAAGGCTTGGCCAGGCTCAAGCCAGCATTCAAAGTTATCGGACCCGTTGAAGCGGTTCCTGCTGCACTCAAAATGGCTGGCCTAGAGCAAAAAGATCTCGATTTGATTGAACTCAATGAAGCTTTTGCCGCTCAGTCTCTTGCGGTCATCAAGGAGTTGGGTCTTAACCCTGAGATCATCAACGTCAATGGTGGCGCAATTGCTCTTGGGCATCCCCTTGGTTGTACCGGCGCCAAACTGACGGCGACCCTGATGCACGAGATGAAACGACGGCAGTCCCGCTATGGCATGGTCTCCATGTGTATCGGTGGCGGGATGGGCGCTGCCGGAATTTTTGAGCGCATGTGATGGGACGGTATAACGATCAAAACAGGATTGATTCACAGGGATGAAGGAGATAAAGGGGATAATTGAAAATCTATTGAACATAGAGAGTCATTTTTTATCCCCTTCCCCCCAGTTAAATAAAATAATTGGGTCTTATTCCCCGCAGCTTGCTGCGTTGTTTAACTTTAAAGCGACAACCTTTGTTTGGCCGCGATGAAAGTCTATTAAGATCTATGGTTAGAACCAAAACCTAGAGCATCTCTTTTTAG
>JAAXQF010000502.1 GCA_012974435.1 Desulfuromonadales bacterium
ATCAAACCGTAGGGGTCGCCTTCGAGAACCGAGCGGTCCATAAACGCGCCTGGGTCACCTTCGTCAGCGTTGCAGATCAGGTACTTGTTCTCACCTGGAGTTGCCCTACAGAAAGACCACTTGACGCCGGTTGGAAAGCCACCGCCACCACGGCCGCGCAAGCCGGACTTCTTGACTTCCTCGATAACTTCCTCGGGAGTCATGGTCACGGCTTTCTTGATGCCGGTAAAACCTTTGTTGGCAACGAAGTCATCCAGGCTCTCGGCATCGATGGTGCCACAACGCGAGAAGATGATACGCTGTTGC
This sequence comes from Desulfuromonadales bacterium, assembly GCA_012974435.1. Classification (GTDB taxonomy): domain Bacteria; phylum Desulfobacterota; class Desulfuromonadia; order Desulfuromonadales; family BM103; genus M0040. The sequence goes on from JAAXQF010000502.1 coordinate 307, forward strand.
TTCTCAAGAAACTTGTTGTAGTAAGGACCTGCGACCTTCTTCTCGACCGCCTCGTTCTTGAGCATGTGTTCTTCAACAATCTGCGGCACCAGATCGGCTGTAACAAAATCGTAGGTTACAGCCTCTTGGCCTGGCAGGATGACATCGACCAACACGTCGTTGGCACAGAGCCCGCGACAACCGGTCTTTTTGATATCACAGCGCTTGCCAACCTTGGCTTCAACGCCCTGCTTCACAAACTCGGCTTCGAAAGCGTCGATGACGCCCTGGGCGCCAGAGGCAAAGCCACCGGTTCCGGTGCAGATAAGTACTTGGATATTTTCAGCTGTTTCGGCCATAAAATCCTCGGTGAGTTATCAATCCAACTGCTGGTATTTTTTGATGACTTCGTCCGTTTTCTGGACTGTCAACGAACCGTAGGTACCATCGTTGACCATGATGACCGGCGCCATACCACAGGCACCGATACATGCCACATATTCGGCGGTAAACTTAAGATCTTCAGTAGTCTCGGCATGTACAACTCCCAGACGATTCTTTATGGTCTCGGCGATTCGGCCAGCGCCTTTTACGTGACAGGCGGTTCCCATGCAGACGCGGACGATGTACTTGCCACGCGGTGCGAGATGGAACTGCGCGTAGAACGTCAATACGCCGTAAATCTGGCTGGTATAAACATTCAAGCGTTCCGCCGTAAGATGCACTGTTGGCTCAGGGATATAACCGTAAAACTCTTGTATCTCCTGCAGAGCCGGCATCAGAGCACCAGGGAAATCGACATACTTGTCGAGAATCTGGTTGGCTCCTGTCAGATCGGTGTCTTGCTCTTCTACAGTTGCTTCGACTGCTTCACTCATGGCTGGTTCCTTCTCCTCGCAGCAGGTTAGCGGTCGATCTCACCCAGAACGATGTCCAGGGTTCCGATAACCGCAACAACATCAGCAATCATCGAACCTTCGCACATCTTGGGCAAGGCCTGGAGGTTAATGAAAGAAGCCGGGCGAATCTTCATACGATACGGCCGGGGCGAACCGTCAGAAACCAGGTAAAAGCCGACTTCACCTTTTGGGTTTTCCACGCCGACATACACTTCACCGGCATCCGGCTTAAAGCCTTCGCTGATAATTTTGAAGTGATGAATCAAGCCTTCGATTGTATTCACAGTGTCTTGCTTGGACGGAAGAACGATTTTAGGTGCATCAGCCAGGACTGGTCCGGGCTTCAACTTGTCGAGAGCCTGATGGATAATTTTGCAGGACTCACGCATCTCCTTGAGGCGTGCGATGTAACGAGCCCATGTGTCGCAGCCCTCTTCAACAACAACCTCAAAATCATAATTTTCATAACCGGAGTAAGGCTGATCACGACGCAAGTCCCAATCAACACCGGAACCGCGCAGAGAAGGACCGGTGACGCCGAGATCAATCGCGTCCTCGGCACTGATGACGCCGACATCCTGAATACGCTTTTGCCAGATTTTGTTACCAGTCAGCAGGCCCTCATAAGTATCTATGTGGCCGGGCATTGTATCGATGAAGTCGCGAATCTCTTTATCAAGGCCTTCAGGCAAATCAGCAGAGAGACCACCAACGCGGAAGTAGTTCGAGGTCATACGAGCGCCCGAAACCTTCTCGTAGATATCCATGATGTGCTCACGCTCGCGGAAGGCGTAGATAAAAACCGTCATGGCGCCGATATCGAGGGCATGGCATGCCAACCAGACCAAGTGACTCTTGACACGGGTCAACTCAGCGAGCAGAACCCGTACAACCTGCGCACGCTCTGGAATCTCATCCGTGATACCAAGCAGCTTTTCCACGGCCAGTACATAGCCGAGGTTGTTATGCATGGGAGCCAGGTAGTCGAGTCGATCGGTCAGGGGCAACACCTGGTGGTAAGTACGGTGTTCCGCCAACTTCTCCACACCGCGGTGCAAAAAGCCAATATGCGGTGTCGCTTTGCGGACAATTTCGCCATCCAACTCGAGGACCAGCTGCAACACCCCGTGAGTGGAGGGATGCTGTGGGCCCATATTGATGGTCATGGTTTCATAATTCGCCATATTTCTGCCTCGTCTATATTCAGATACGTGCTTGAGTTTACGCGAAAAGTTTCTTACTGAAGACGGCCCTGGTAAGGCTCGCGATCCGGGCCTTGTAACGGGTAGTCCTTACGTAGCGGATGGCCTTCCCAATCAGCCGGCAACAGAATGCGTCGTGGATCAGGATGGTTATTGAAAGTAATCCCCATCAAGTCCCAGCATTCGCGCTCCAACCAGTTGGCAGTTGACCAGACACCGCTTACGGTATCGATCGTTGTATCAGACTCTTCAACCGGTGCCTTTACGCGAAGACGCGTGTGGGTACCGATATTGTAGAGCTGGTAGACCACCATAAAGCGGGGGGTCTGACCCATATAATCAACGCCACAGAGATCGGTCAGAAAATTAAAGCCGATGTCTTCCTTGAGGAAGGTGCAAACAGCAACAATTTCCTCTTTCTTGACAACAACAGTGGTCTCACCGCGAAACTCGATGGTCTCGAGCACTGTCTCGCCAAACTTGGCTTTCAGCTTATCAACAGCAGCCTGTACACTCATAACGGTTGCATCCTGTCTATCTGGGTTAAAGTTGCCAGTCAGTCGAAGCGTTTCAGCCGTTGATGCGCTCGCCTACGCCGATGACAGCACCAAAGCTATTGCGCTCTTTCATGATCTTCTCCTGAAGCTTCATGATGCCGTAGAGCAAACCTTCCGGGCGAGGGGGGCAACCAGGCACATACACATCAACCGGCAAGATTTCATCAACGCCCTGCACTGTGCTGTAGGTATCAAAGACACCACCCGAACAAGCACATGCGCCCATCGCAATAACGTAACGCGGCTCCGGCATCTGCTCGTAAACAGTCTGGATAACCGGCACCATTTTTTTGGTCACAGTTCCTGCAATGATAATGACATCGGCCTGACGCGGCGAGGCGCGAAAGAGCACACCAAAACGGTCAAGGTCAAATCGAGCAGCACCCGTAGCCATCATTTCGATAGCGCAACAGGCGAGGCCAAAGGTCAGTGGCCAGAGAGATCTGGCACGAGACCAGTTGACGATCGTGTCCAGTGACGTGGTAATTACGTTATTACCTAGAGTTTCCTCTACTCCCATTCCAGAGCTCCTTTTTTCCAAACGTATGCGTAGCCAACGAGAAGAATCAGAATAAACACGCCCATCTCCATGAAACCGAATAAGCCAAGGCGCTTAAACATAACCGCCCAGGGGTACATGAAGACCACTTCGATATCGAAGACGATAAAGAGCATGGCGATGATGTAGAATTTGATCGAGAACTGCTCATGGGCGGAGCCAACGGGAGGCATCCCGCACTCGTAAGGAGCCAGCTTGACCGCCGAGGGCTTATTCTCTCCAACCAGACGTGAAAGGACGATCACCGCGACAGAAAAACCGAGCGCGATGATGATCAGGGTGAGAATTGGTAGATAACTGTCCAGCATTGATATAATCCTCCTGCCAGGTGAGATTACAAAATCCAATAGTCGCAGGTATAGCTTTTCGGCTTTTTGGCCGTCAGCAAGTTAGGACAATTTCACCTCTTTGTCAAGGGAAAAATACAGTATACTGTATGCAATCCAAATGGCCTTAAACGCCCGATTTATGAGGCTTTATGAGTATTTTAGTCAGGGACTTAAAAAGATAAGAAAGACGTGATAATTGGCTATCTTAGATATGATTAATGCACACAAAAACAGTGTATTAAATGCATTTAAAGGGGAGGAACTGTTTACTTCTTACGTGCGTCAAAAAGATTCATTCCAGCCAACAAAAGACCCATTGCGATAAACGCCCCCGGGGGGAGGATCATCAAGATCAACGGCTGATAGGCTTCCCCGAAGACGCTGTAACCGAGAAGGGTACCGGAACCGAAAAGTTCACGGACCGCACCGAGGACAAAAAGCGCCAGCGTGAAGCCGAGCCCCATTCCAACACCATCAACGACTGCAGGGACAAAGCGGTTCTTTGAAGCAAAGGCTTCCGCACGCCCCAGGATGAGACAGTTAACAACAATCAGGGGTATAAAAATCCCCAAGGCCTTGTAGAGATCGTAGAAATAGGCCTCCATGCAGAGCTGAACAACAGTTACAAAGGAAGCGATGACAACGATAAAGGAAGGGATCCGCACCTTCGGCGGAATGACTTTCCGTAATAACGAAACGACGATGTTGGAGCAGACCAGAACAAAGGTCGTAGCCAACCCCATGGCCAGGCCATTCTCAGCGCTGGTAGTAACCGCCAGGGCCGGGCACAAACCCAACAGCAGCCTGAATACAGCATTCTCCCGCCAAAGGCCTTTACGGAATTCACGGCTTAACGTCATTGGCCGTCCCCCTGAGCATCAGCAATGATCTCGTCACGGTGTTCGTGGTAAAACTCCAGGCCTTTCCGTACAGCACCAACAACGGCCCGGGGAGAAATCGTCGCACCAGTGATCTGGTCGAACTCACCGCCATCCTTCTTCACCCGCCAGTCAGCGTTCTGCAGATTTTTCCCGGCAAAGATATCCTTGAAGACCGGCAAAGTGATCTTGTCTCCCAAGCCGGGTGTTTCTTTGTGGCTCAGGATTTCTATCCCGGCGACAGTACCTTCCGGATCCACACCGACCATCACCATAATATTGCCACTATAACCGTCCGGAGCAATAACCTGAAAGGCAACCCCGCTCAGTTCAGACGTTTGTCTGCCCCGATAGAAAGTCCGCCGGACATCCCGACCGCGCCTGTCTTGCCCCGTCAGCAACTGAACAGTGTCCTGGTCAGGAGAGTTGTTGCCCGGCGGCAACACCGCCTGCAAAGCACGCAGGGTTTCAAGACGACGCTGCTCAGCGATCGGTTCACGTGTCACAGCTTCAACCATAGACAGGATCAAACCCGCACCAGCAGTAATCAGAGTCAGAACCAGAGCGAGACGCAACATGCTGTTCATGATGTCGCCCCCTGTTGTGAAGTGCCAAAAGTCTTAGGACGGGTATAGCGATCAATCAGCGGCGTCGCAGCGTTCATGAGCAGGATAGCGAAAGAGACTCCTTCCGGATAACCACCAAAGAGACGAATCAGAACAGTCAACACACCGCAGCCCACTCCAAAAAACAGCATGCCTTTGGTTGAAACCGGCGTGGTTACCATATCCGTTGCCATATAAAAGGCACCCAGGACCAGGCCGCCGGTCAACAGGTGAAAAATCGGGTTAGGGTATTTATCCGGATTGACCAGCCAGAAGACACTCGAGAAGAGAACTACAGTACCGACAAAGGTAGCAGGAATATGCCAGGTCAGAATTCGTTTGTAAAAGAGATAGCCCGCGCCTAGCAGTAACGCCAGGGCGGAGACCTCACCGATACAACCGGCCATATTGCCAAGAAAATAATCCACCATCCCGGACTGCAACTCAGGCGGCATCTGTCCGGTGAGCATGACGGCATTCTTCCACTCTCCCAGAGGGGTTGCAGTGGTAACAAGGTCGAGGCCAGAGCCAAAAGGTGTCGGCGATGACCAGGTTGTCATCTGCACGGGGAAAGAGATAAGGAGCACAACTCTGGCCACCAGGGCAGGATTAAAGGGGTTTGAGCCGAGGCCGCCATAAACCTGTTTGCCTATCGCAATGGCAATAACCGCACCGAGCAAGGTCAACCACCATGGGCTTGACGGCGGTAGGTTGAGAGCGAGCAGAACTCCGGTAATGGCAGCACTGCCATCAGCAATAGTGATCGGCTGCCCCATCAAACGCTGACAGACAACCTCCGTGGCAAGACACCCCAAGGTTGCGATCAACAGGACTGTCAAAGCTGCCGGCCCGAAGAAATAGACCGCCACTGCGCAAGCAGGCAACAAACTGTAAAGCACAGCTCGCATCACCTTGGACGTGGTGTCGCCGGAATGGACATGCGGCGAAGAAGACAGATAGAGTTGTTTGCTCACGACGGGTTTCAAGAGTTCCTCTTTTTGGCAAGGATGGCGGCCTTACCGTAGCGGATCGCCTGCACCAACGGGATCGTCGCAGGGCAAACGTAGCTGCAACAACCGCATTCAATACAATCCATTGCGCAATACTCGGAAGCTTCTGCCAGAAGGTCACGACGCGAGTAAGCGGCAATCGTCGTCGGCAGAAGGTGCATCGGGCAAGCCTGCACGCAGCGCGAGCAACGAATACAGGGGCCCTCTTCCTGGCGATCAACATCCTCATCGCGCAACAACAGCAGACCGGAGGTTCCCCGGGTTGCAGGGACATCAAAGCCGAGCTGGGTAAAACCCATCATTGGCCCGCCAAGCACGATCTTGCCCGGATCTTCAGTCAAGCCGCCACAGACTTCAACCAGATGAGACAGCGGAGTACCAATGCGGATCCGCAGATTCTTGGGCTCGCGAATAGCAGGACCCGTCACCGTACAGATTCTTTCAATCAGAGGTCGCCCAAAGAGGACCGCATCCGTAACAGCTGCTGCGGTCGAGATATTATGTACGGCAACACCTATATCCATGGGCAAGCCGCCCGAAGGGACCTCGCGCCCGGTCACCGCAGCGATCAGTTGTTTCTCCGCACCCTGCGGATACTTGACCTGAAGAGGCAGGATCTCAACCGGCGCACCAGCACACTCTTTCTCAAGCAGGGCAATCGCATCGGGCTTATTCGCCTCGATACCAATCACCACCCGCTCGGCACCGAAAACATACTGAAGCAAGGCAACGCCCTGCAAAATGCGCTCGGGCTCTTCGAGCATCATACGATGATCAGCCGTCAGGTAGGGCTCACACTCGACGCCGTTGAAGATCAGGGTGCTGATCTTTTTCTCCGGCGGAGGCGACATTTTGACATGAGCCGGAAATGCGGCACCACCCATACCAACGACGCCTGCCAAGCGTACTTTTTCGACGATATCATCCACGGTCAGGGCGCTCGGATCACCGGGTTGCAAATCCGTCGCCCAACGGTCTTCACCGTCCGGCTTGATCACAACCGCCGGTAATGAAGTTCCCCAGGGGTGTGGACGGCTCTCGACGGCAACGACCTCTCCGGAGGTTGGCGCATGCACCGGCACCGAGACAAAACCTTTTGCAGAGCCTATCTCCTGGCCCTTAGCCACCAACTGACCGACCTCTACAGAAGCAACGGCAGGAGCACCTATATGCTGTGCCATAGGCACGACAAACTCTGCGGGCAAGGGGCAGTCTTCTATCGCCTTGTGCGATGACCACTGCTTGTTGTCCGGAGGATGTATGCCCCCTGTAAAGGTTTTTAATTTCACCAGTCTCTACCTTAAATCAGGCCGCGTGTGGTTTGTCTGCCGCAACAGGCAACAACTTGCTGCCTTCAGGATAACCATCGCTGAAGTCCCGAATGCACTTGGTCGGACATTTGCCAAGCGCCTCAATCGCTTCTTCATCCTGCTCATAAACAACTGTAGCGAGAAAGTCTTCTACCTTATATGCATCAGGGATAGTTTTCTTACAGATATGGCAACCGATACAGCCAATCTGGCAGTACTTGCGCACCATGGCACCCTTATCGTGACTGTTGCAAAGCACGTGAATCTCTGACTCATAGGGCGTCATGCGGATCACATTCCTGGGGCAGACAGCCACGCACTTTCGGCATCCGGTACATTTTTCACGACTGATCACCGCCAGACCGTCATCTGTCATTTCGATTGCGTCAAAGGGGCAGGCACGCTGACAGGAAGCAAGTCCTAGACAGCCACCGGGACAAGCCTTTGGCCCACCTGCGATCTTTTGTGCAGCCGTGCAATCAGCCAACCCCAGGTACTTATATTTGACCTGCGCCCTGCTGTTGTCGCCCTGGCACAAGACAACGGCAAGCTGTCTTGCTGTAGCCGAAGCCTCGACACCGAGAATCCGCGCCAACTTTGCCACCACATCGGCGCCGCCGGGAGGGCACTGGTTCAAATCGATGGTCCCTGCTACCAGCGCCTTGGCATACCCGGCGCAACCGGGAAAACCACAGGCACCACAATTGGCTCCGGGCAGAACCTCCATTGCGGCAAGTTCACGTGGGTCAATTTCCACGGCAAACTTCTTGGCGGCAAAGCCAAGCGCAATCGCAGCGACCAGACCGATGCATCCGAGACTTAATATAGCTGCAAGCATAAAACTACCTTGGACGTCATATTATAAAGCCTACCCTTTGACCAGACCGGCAAAGCCCATAAAGGCTAGAGACAGAAGGCCAGCAGTAACCAGGGCAATGGCGGTGCCACGAAAACTCTGCGGTACAGCACAGAGTTCAAGCCGTTCACGCAAACCGGCAAAGAGTACTATGGCAAGGGTAAAACCGAGGGCGGCACCGATAGCAAAGACGATGCCCTCCAGAAACGTGTAATCTTTTTGGATATTGAGAACGGCCAGGCCGAGAACCGCACAGTTGGTGGTAATCAGTGGCAGGAAGATCCCCAGAGACTGGTAGAGTACCGGGCTGACCTTCTGGATAACCATCTCCACCAACTGAACCAGGGAAGCAATCACCAGGATGAAAGCAATCGTCTGCAGATATTCGATACCGAAAGGGATCAGAACAAAGTACTGGACAAACCAAGTCACCACCGTAGCCACAGTCATGACAAAGGTAACCGCCATCCCCATTCCCAGAGCGGTTTCCACCTTCTTGGAAACGCCGAGAAATGGACAGATGCCGAGGAAGCGCGCCAACACGAAGTTGTTGACAAAGATTGCGCTTACCAAAATGACGAGAAGATCAGCCATACACCTTAAATACCCTACCCTGTAAATTGGTCAGACCAGCGGTTATAAAGCAGTTATTAACCAAAGTCAAACGGTATACAATAAGAATCTTTTAGTTTTACTTCAAAAACCCGTCGAAGGCAACCAGCTCTCTAATCGGGCAACAGCAAAATGAATAAAGGCTTATTTTTGCTGAACGCTGTAAAACTCACTTCATTATTTTAGTCACACTAAAAAACAGTTTATGTCACAGATCCCTGCGTCATTGCTCCGGGCAAAACGTCCGGCACCTTGACAGGTCTCTACGCCTATGCTAACAGGTATCCCTTCGAAAATAAGCATGATCAAATCTCAATTCTGTGCACATCGGAAACGTCAACGAGAAGCAGGAAATCACCTGGGGAGACCAGACCAGGAGCCTGTCGAAGATGGCCCGATTCCCGACTCAAGCCACTTTCAAGGAGCCGCCATGAACCACCAGAAATCTTCCGCCCTTTTTGCCAAGGCACAACAAGTTATCCCGGGTGGTGTCAACAGCCCGGTTCGGGCGTTCAAGTCCGTTGGCTGCGATCCAATCTTTATCTCTCGGGCCGCTGGCTCGAAGATTTTTGATGCCGACGACAACGCCTACATAGACTATGTCGGTTCCTGGGGACCGATGATTCTCGGCCATTGCCACCCGAAAGTTGTCGAAGCCATTCAGAAAACAGCCGCAACCGGGGCTTCTTTCGGCGCCCCCACGGCCCGTGAGACGCAACTTGCCGAAATGGTCTGCGACGCTTATCCGAACATCGAAATGGTACGCATGGTCTCCTCCGGTACTGAAGCAACCATGAGCGCCATCCGCCTGGCCCGCGGCTATACCGGCCGCGACAAGATCCTCAAGTTTGACGGCTGCTATCACGGCCACGCCGACTCCCTGCTGGTAAAAGCCGGTAGCGGACTGGCAACCTTCGGTGTGCCGACATCCCCAGGCGTACCTGCAGATTTCGCCAAGTACACTCTGACAGCGACCTATAATGACCTCGAAGACACCAGGGCTATGGTCGCTGCAAACAAAGGCGAAATCGCCTGCATCATCCTGGAGCCTATCGCCGGCAACATGGGCTGCGTCGCTCCAAGGGCAGGATTCCTCGAAGGGTTGCGTCAGCTTTGCGATGCTGAAGACATTGTCCTGATTATCGACGAAGTCATGACCGGCTTCCGGGTTGCCTACGGCGGCGCCCAGGAACGGTTCAATGTACGCGGCGACCTTGTCTGCCTCGGCAAGATCATCGGCGGCGGACTTCCGGTCGGCGCCTTCGGCGGCAAGCGTGAGATCATGGAGTGCCTCTCTCCAAATGGCGGCGTCTACCAGGCGGGCACTCTCTCTGGAAATCCACTGGCCATGAGCGCCGGCATCGCGACGCTGGAGCTTCTCAAGCAAGAGGGCTTCTACGAGCAGATTGAAGAGAAAAGTTCCTATCTCTGTAAGGGTCTGCAGGAAGCCGCTGCAAACGCCAATGTCCCGACCTCGCTACAGCGAGTAGGCGGCATGTTCTGCACCTACCTTCAGGCGGAGGAAGTATTCAACTTCAGCGACGTCAAACCGGAAACACCTGAGATTTTCTCCAGCTTCTTCCGCAGCATGCTCGACCAGGGCATCAACATCGCACCCTCGCAGTACGAAGCCGGCTTCATGAGTGTTGCTCACTCGCAGGAAGATCTCGACAAGACGATCGAAGCCGCGAGCAAAGCTTTCAGAGCACTTTAGACGACATTCACAAGCAACAACCTTAAAGAGCCCGACTTCATTTATGAGGTCGGGCTCTTGGTTATTAACGCTTTCGGTAAAAGCTTCTGTCTAAAAAGGACGTTGACTCTTACCAGGTTGATAGTCCCCCGAAAAAGGCGTCATCACAATGCTTACATCTTTGATAAAATTGCCAGTGGCCACTTTCAGCAAAGTCGGATCGTCGTCGCCCAGTTTACCGTAAGGCTCACCCGGACTCGGCATATCCCAGGCATGAATGCGTGCCGCCAGATAGTAACTCCCCCCTTCAGGAAGATAGATGGTAAATCGACCCTGCTCATCGGAGAGTGTTGAAGCGTAATCAGGAAGTCGTTTCATTTCCTTATCGCTGTACGCCATGGCAAAACCACCCATAATCGGCTTACCTGTCACATCGGTCAGGACACCGCTGATACCGGTATCTGTCTCCTTATCGATAACGCGGCTCTTGAAAAACATCGGCGCCTTCATGGCGATCACGGGCAGTTCGATCTCGACAAATTTGCCCTTTTCTACCCGAGTAACCAGACGCTGGTGCTCGGAGTAATAGTCTCCCGGAGAGAGCGGTCCGGTTGACTGACCACTTTGCCGTTTACGGGCTACCACATAGTAGACTCCTTCCGGAACCTCCAATTCGTAGTAGCCATTTTTGTCGGTCGGAGTGGAGATAAACTGAGAGGGGCCCAGCAGGTTTGAGATGGTATCAGGATAGATATTGACATATCCCCCAGCCAGAGGTGAGCCATCTATCTTGAGGACGACATGCCCCCGAAGCCCAGTTTTACCCTGACCATCAACGTAGTCGCCGACCCATTGAGCACCGGGAGCACTTGCCTGGCCGACAGTATCTGATGATGACATCCCGGACTGACAGGCGCCCAAGGAGAACGCAAAACAGATAATCAGCCCGACCCTCAAACCCTGCCATAAGCGTTGCATTGACATCGAAACCTCCTGAAACCATAGGACAGATTGGAACAAACCCATGTAACAGTCTAGCGACCTGAGAGAAAATGTCAAAGCAGACTGCATATTGATGTTACCTGAAGGACCCATGTAATCAAAAACCACAAGGGCTGACGCATCTACTCTGGCCAAAACCAAAAAATCCACCTATCATGTTAACTCTCAATTTGTCTACATACATCCATTTTCAAGGAGAGTTAAGATGGACATAAAAATTCGCAAATCATCCCCGCTACAAATAAAAACCTCATGTATGGTCATCGGGCTCTGCGAGAAGGACTTTACCGCACCGCTCTTGAAAGAACTTGACCAGAAACTCGGCGGTCTGCTCCTCAAGGCGAAGCGCAATGGCGAATTCTCCGCCAAAGAGGGTGAACAGATCCTCTTTCAGCCTGCAGGACATCTGCCGGCAGAGCGGGTTCTCCTCGTCGGCCTCGGCCAAGCAGAAAAAATCACCGACGAGAAGGTTCGTCGTGCCGCCGGACAGGCCATGAATATGGTCACCGAGAGAAATTTCGGTCAGATGGCCTTTGCTTTACCTTTTCAGTACGCAGAAAACGAGCATACCGCTCCGTTCCAGGCTTTGACAGAAGGGCTTCTGTTAGCCAGCTACCGTTACGACTTGTTCCTCGGAGAAGAAACGAAAAATGCTCGTAAATTGCCAAAAGCAGTCACTCTGATAATCACGGAGGGACAAGACAAAAAAAGCTGCGAGGCTACCGTTGAAAACGCACGAAAGATCTGTCAAGCGGTGATCCTGACGCGAGATCTCGTCAATGCGCCGGGTAACATCAAGTCACCCGCATACCTCGCCGAACAGGCACAGGCTGCAGCAAAGCAAAGCACACTGAATTGCACAGTCCTCGGTCAGAAAGAATTAGCCGAAGAAGGCTGCGGTGCTCTTCTCGGCGTGGCCCAGGGTAGCGCACGCGAGCCGCACCTGATTATTCTCGAGCATAAGGGTGGGCACAAAGACGAAGCACCGGTGGCCCTGGTGGGCAAGGGCGTCACCTTTGACTCAGGCGGGATATCGTTGAAGCCGGGCGAAAAGATGGATGAGATGAAGATGGACATGGCCGGTGGTGCAGCCGTCATCGGCACCATGTTGGCAGCCTCTCTTCTGGAGCTGCCGGTCAACCTGGTGGGCATCGTTCCCGCTGTTGAAAATATGCCCTCGTCAACCGCCTACAGGCCAGGAGACATCCTCACCAGCCTCTCCGGTCAGACAATTGAAGTCCTTAACACTGACGCAGAAGGCCGCCTGATCCTAGCCGACGCCCTGACTTATGCAAAACGCTACGAGCCAAAACTGGTCGTCGACCTGGCGACCCTGACCGGAGCCTGCATCATCGCGTTGGGGCATCATGCGACAGCGGTTCTCGGCAATGATCAGGAACTCGTGGACGCATTACTGGAAGCCGGTGATGACAGCGGCGAGCGACTTTGGCAACTGCCGCTCTGGGAGGACTATGACCAGCAGATCAAGAGCGACGTGGCCGATGTAAAAAACACGGGAGGGCGTCCGGCCGGGATCATTACGGCTGCGGCCTTTCTGAAGAAGTTTGCCAAGGACTTCAACTGGGCTCACCTCGACATCGCCGGTACTGCCTGGCGCGACCAGTCAACGCCTTACACACCCAAGGGTGGCACCGGTGTTGGCGTTCGTTTACTGATCGCATTTCTAAAGAATTTATCGAATACAAACTGACGTCGATTCAGTCATTTACAGCACCGGCCTTTCACCTTGACAGAGGAGGGGTCGGTTGCTAGGTTACTATGTTGTCTTATCACTTATGCATCCACCTCTTCCAAACAGCTATGGGTCTGCGCCATGAGAGTACTCGTTTCTGACAAATTCCCCAGCGAAGGGCTACAGGTTCTCGAACAAGCCGAAGGTATAGAACTTGACTACCAGCCCGGCCTGACGACAGAACAACTACTGGACGCCGTTGCCGAAGTTGATGCACTGATCGTACGCAGTGGAACGGCCATCACCGAAGAGCTCTTTCAGGCGGCCAACAAACTGCAGGTCATTGGCCGCGCCGGCGTAGGCACCAGAAACCTCGACTTGGAAGCGGCCAACCGCAAAGGGGTCGTGGTCATGCACACCCCGTTTGGCAGCACCACCACCACTGCCGAGCATACGATCGCCATGATATTTGCCCTGGCCAGACAGATCCCGGCGGCCAGTCAATCGACCAAGAACGGCGAATGGGAATCTGATCGTTTCCTCGGCATCGAGGTCGCAGGGAAAACTCTCGGCGTTCTGGGCGCAGGAAAGATTGGCCGGCTGGTTATTGAGCGAGCCCTTTCCCTGAAGATGAAGCCAATTGTTTACGATCCGTACCTGACCGAAGATACTGTCCGCACGCTCGGTGCAGAACAGGTCGGCTTCGAGGACTTGCTGAGCCGCTCCGACTTTTTAACCCTGCACGTTCCGTACAACGCAGAAACCGCCAACATCCTCAACAACGAAACGCTGACACGCATCAAGCCCGGCTGCCATATCATCAATTGTGCAACCGGAGGCCTGATCGACGAAGCAGCCCTGGCCGAAGCAATCAAGGCAGGACGTGTCGCCGGCGCTGCGATCGATGTCTTCAGCAAAGAGCCACCGGGGGCTGACAACCCCTTACTGCAGCTTGAGCAGGTCATCTGTACTCCACATCTACGCACCGCGACCAGCGACGCTCAGGTCAATGTCACCGTGCAGGTCGCTAACCAGGTGGTTGACCTGCTGACCAAAGGCATCATCGTCAACGCGGTTAACGTCCCCTCGATCAGCGCCGACTTGCTGGCAACCTTGCGTCCCCACCTGGATCTGGCTGAACGTCTTGGCTCGTTCCTGGCGCAACTCTATGGCAAGGGGCTTAAAGAAGTCCGCATTGAATACGCAGGCACTGTGACCAACAACCCGACCGAGCCTTTGACCATGGCCGCCCTGAAAGGCATCCTCAAGCCGATGGTCGGCTCCGAAGTTAACTATATAAATGCTTCGTTTCTTGCCAAGGAACGCTGCATTAGCGTCAGCGAGACCCGTAGCCAGTCGACCCGCGGCTTTTCCAGCATGATCCGCCTGGAAGTGGTCGGCGCTGACGGCGAGAATTCTGTTTGTGGCGCCCTGTTCGGAGAAGACGACTACCGAATCGTGCGCGTCAACGGCTGTAACGTCGAGGCTCTGCCCAACGGTCACCTTCTGGTCCTTTTCAACGAGGACCATCCCGGCATCATCGGCTTTATCGGCCAGCTGCTTGGTGAAGCTAAAATTAATATCGCAGGCATGAACCTGACCCGCCATTCGATCGACGGGCAGGCTGTCTCTTTAATTAATGTTGACAGTTGCATTCCAGATGAAACTCTGGAAAAATTGCGCGCCCACGAGTATATCGTCGCCGCACACCAGATTGTTTTATAAATTTCTAGAAGGACGTGAAAGTGCCTAACATCATAGAGACACGACTGCCAACCGGCGTAAAAGACTTCCTGCCGGTTAAAGCAGCCAAACTGGACTACCTGCAAAACACCTTGCGTAGCATCTACAGGTCCTGGGGTTTCCGCCCCGTAGCTCCGGCAATTCTCGAGGACCTGGCCGTTCTTGAGCTCGGGCTCGGAAGTGACCTGCGTGCCAACACCTTTCGCTTTGATGACCGTCAGAGCGGCAAGCTGGTCGCTTTTTCACCTGATATTACCCCGCAAGTCGCGCGAATTGTGGCGACCCGGATGCGTGAGCTGCCGCTGCCGCTGCGAC